>JBCCYD010000286.1:0-7822 GCA_039190385.1 Cyanobacteria bacterium P01_F01_bin.143
ATTCCTTTTTCCAATTACTTCAATTAAATATTGTCCACAGATGAACGCAGATAAACACAGATAAACCCAAAACATGAAGCTAGATAAACTCAGATAATGTTGTTTAGTTATAGACTTCGACAAAAGATTTAATCAAGATCTAATATTTATTTATTTCAAGAAAACATCATGGCTAAAATTATTGATGCCTACAAAAAAGTCCCATTAATGTTTCAAGCCCAAACAAATGGACGCTGCCAACTAAATTACATTGACAAAGAAAAAGAACAACAAGATGCGGAATTCTGGACATCAGAATGGGTTGAAAAAGCAGAACCCAAAGCACCAAAATTTGACCAAAAAATCCAAAGTAAAACCTATCAGATAAGCTGGCGTTTTGTAACTAATGGTGGGCAAGATGATGGGATTATTCGTCCTGTAATCGGTGCTAAAGGTTGGCCCTATTATCCTGGCAGCAGCATGAAAGGAGCTTTCCGCCAGGCCTGCCAAAAACTTTATCCTGAAAAAGTCGCCTATTACTGTGGCAGCGAAGAGCAACCAGCTAAACTTCGCTTTCATGGTGCCTATCCCATAGATAAAAGCTGGCAAGACCAAGATCGCTTAGTGGATCTCGTCCATCCCCAACAAGGATGGCAAGTTAAAACTGACCAAACAAGGCAAAAACCTAGTGGAGAAAGTGCCTTTACTTTGATTTCTCTGTTTGAGCCAAAACTACAATTTGGTATTTCTAGTACTGTTGCTAGCGATCGCATAGATTGGGAACAAGTATGGAAAATCTGGGATCGAGCTATTTCATCGGGAATTGGTTGTCGTGTTAGTGCTGGTTATGGTCAACCAGTGCAACAAAAGGATAATGTGATTTATCGTGCTTACTTAAAAGGTCAAGGTAGAGCTGCTGAACTATTGAGTGGGGAAAGTGAATTTCGTCCTAATATCTTTAAAGCTGCGATTCGGGGTCATGCCTTACGTATTTTTGGCGGATTAACTAATGAGAAAACCTCCGATCGCCTAGTAGAACAACTCTTTGGCGGTGTCATAGGAAATGGCTCAGTGGGCTTATTAGCAGTCAATTGGAGAAATACGGCCAAACCCGAACTAAATATTTTTGAAGACGGTTATGATGAACCAACTTATTTTGTTAAAGGGATTCTTCGTTGGCTAGTCACGCGATCGCTGGCGAGTGAAGAGAAAAAAGCTCTCACCAAACTTGTTAAAGCCTTGATGCGTTTTGCTATGCTCCTCGGAGGTTTTGGTAAATCTTGGCGCAGGATAGATCATCGTCTGTTTTATGATCAATATTATGAAGGCAGAAAAACCAAACCGCTGATTGGTTGTCATTGGCAATGGCAAAAAGAATCTTTGGAACGAAATCCTGATAATTTAGTGCGTCGTTTGGAAAAAGTAGGTCAAGCCATTGAGCAAATTATCACCACTGCCCAAGAATGGATGAGGTTGCAAAATATAGAACCGCGATCGCCTGCCCAATGGCGTGAGGCTTGGCATTCAGATAATGTGCAAGTATGGGGTCGTTTAGCCAGCGATCGCGATGAATCTGAGGCTGTTAAATGGTTTCATGGTGCTTACCGACCAGCAATTAGGGAGATTGACCAAGCAGAAGGCTCTATTTATCGGACATCTCTTACAGGACAAATAGGTCAAATAAGCCGCATGTGGCATCGCATGTATCCAGTAATTCGTTTACAGAAAGATCCTGACAATCCTAGAAAGCCCATTGTTAGACCGACAGCTCAATATTTTGAATTATTAACGATTTTTCCTGATGATTCTCCCGATTCAAGAGAGTTTATGGCATTTCTGCGATCGCAACCAGAGGGTTTTCAGCAATTATGGCCCTTAGTTGAGTAAGGAGTAAGGAGTAAGGAGTAATGAGTAATGAGTAACGTACCATTTCTCTG
This sequence comes from Cyanobacteria bacterium P01_F01_bin.143, assembly GCA_039190385.1. Classification (GTDB taxonomy): domain Bacteria; phylum Cyanobacteriota; class Cyanobacteriia; order Cyanobacteriales; family Xenococcaceae; genus Xenococcus. Next base: position 1,917 of record JBCCYD010000286.1, read on the forward strand.
CGCGATCGCATGATAATAATAATCTGAATTGTTGTCAGTAAAGTTAACATAAACGCTCTTTCAATTGATTTACTAATATGGAGGTATTCTGGTTAACGTGAGTTCAACAGAGGATAATTCGCTTATCTTGTTATTTTTTATTTATCCAGAAAAGATGAATATAAAGTAATTAAACCTTGATAAAAAGCAATAAATTGTAATTATATATGGAAATGCAGAAAGGTAAAATATATCAAGTTGCTCAATGTTTAGGCTCAGTCACTAATATTATTCGGGGGTTAGGGCAAATGGCTGAAATCCTGATTTTTTCTCTGACCTCCGTCGATGCCTTACTGGGCAAAGGTTTCAGAGTTTTTTCTTTTAGCTTATTGAAAATGATTATGAATTATTTGGAGTGCAGAAATTATCTCGCGAAAATCCATTGTATAATGCCTATACGGGCTCAAAATTTGAGAACAATCTTTCCAATTAGTTAAAATTGGATTTGTTGGAAACTATTATCAACAGAAATATTGTTGATTCCAATTTTGTCTGTTCTTTCCAATTAGTTAAAATTGGATTTGTTGGAAACAGTAGCTGCACAAAGCTAGATCAAACACACTGTCTTCAAAGCTTTCCAATTAGTTAAAATTGGATTTGTTGGAAACATTACTATGGTCCCTTCACCGGACTTTACAGCCATTCCTTTCTTTCCAATTAGTTAAAATTGGATTTGTTGGAAACTATTACAGAGGCTACGAATTCCCTGTGTTTCAGGAAATTTACTTTCCAATTAGTTAAAATTGGATTTGTTGGAAACTTTAGCACGATTAAACGTGTTTTTCTTAGTAGCTTCACTACTTGCCGATTGCTTGAAATCGGATTTGTTGGAAACGAAGTCTGATCTCTCATATATTTTTCACAACGTTCTTGCCGATTAGTTGAAATCGGATAAATCAAAAATGCGATCGCTTTTAACCAGGGCGATCGCATTCTTTGGAGAGAAAAATTAAAATTTATACCGATGGAGATTGGAAGTTTTTGTAATGACAGTGCGATCGCAGATGGTAATTGACCATTTAAGCCAAGATTAATAAATCCTGATATAAACTAAATTTTTTGTCATAACTGACAATTGTTAGATCTTCTATCTTGGCTTGGGCAATTAATATTCGATCAAAAGGATCTTTATGGTGAAATGGCAATTGTTCTAGGTACAATCCATGTCTAATTGTTATTGGTAAAATTTCAAAAGATTGTTGCTCTATCTGAATTTCTAAGTCATCAGGTGTTGTCAATTTTCCTAATGACTTCTTAATCGCTATCTCACAGGCAGAAACAGCACTAACAAAAACTATATTTTCTGGATTGACAATCTGTTTTCTTACTTTGTTTGATAGTCGTTTTTCATCAGTTAACCACCAGATTAAAACATGAGTATCTAATAATAATTTAAATTGACATCTCCATAAAACATGGAATTGATTTCTTGATCCTCTTCGTTAAAATCATCTGACATGGTAACTTTGCCTTTCCATGCTCCAGGAACTCTATCTTTTTGTGGTTTATAGGCAATGATCTTTACTACAGGTTTTCCTGCTTTAGCAATAATTACGTCTTCTCCCGCGATCGCTAGTTCAATAAGCTTGGATAAACTACTCTTTGCTTCGTGAATATTGGCTATTTTCATAATTTTCTAGCTAGACTTAGCTGAGATTATAGTCATTTCAGATAAAAATGGAACACTTTCTCTGCTGAAACCTTTTAATCGCAATAAATAATCGTCTCAATTTGAATTAAAATGACTATAAAGTCAAAAATCCTTCGTAAATAGTTTTTCACAAAATATTTTCTCATGTCAAAGCTTTAGTAACTTTTTGCAACTATACGAGTTAATACTTCGCTGGGGGTCTGGGGCGGGCGTAGCGCACCAGCAGGGGGTTCCCTAAAGGATACCGCTTCGCATATGGGGGACTGGTCCCCCAATAGAAATCATGGATTCCAATGAATATCTACAAAGAAGAAGCATTTATTTGAAAGATTAACGAATGCAATGCTATCATGCAGTGCTAGCCTTCGGCTGATCGCGATAAACCCACTTTTGAATTAGATAAGCCAGAAGCATACAATTGTTTTAGCCTTGGAAATAAGTGGCGTATGTAAACAGGATTTAGTATGACTTGCGCGTAGCGCTATATTTGTAAGTCGTTTAACATTTTTAAATGCTTATCAATGGGAGCCAAGGTATTAGCCGCGATCGCGCCACTAGCTGCCACAGCGGGCAACCCAATACCAGGAAAAGTCGAATCACCACAGCACAGTAAACCAGAAATAGGCGTGGTGCATCCTGGGAAAAGGGCTTGACCTGCCGCGATCGCGGGACCATAGGAACCATGATGCCGACGCAGGAATCGACTATGGGTTAAAGGGGTTCCCACTAAATTTACTTCACAACGCTCTCGAATATCGGGAATTACTCGTTCTAAACCCTGCCACATAATTTCTGAACGAGCTGCTTTCTGCTGTTCATATTCAGGACTATTGCGTTTCATTCCCTGCCAAAGCTGATAGGGTTCATTGCCAGGAGTATAAACATGGATTACATGTTTCCCCGAAGGCGCTAAACTCGGATCGAGTACCGTGGGAATTGAGACCACAACTACATTTTGCGGGGCGTTTATCCCTTGCTCCCAGTCATTCACCACAATATAGTGACATTGTAAATCAGCAGGTAAATTTGTCGCATCAATCCCTAAATGAAGATGCATAAAACTCTCACATTCAGGAGTAGCGGCTCTTGCTTGACGAAAACTTTTGGGTAATGAATCCTGAGATAAAAGCTTTAGAGTATCCCATACCGAAGCATTAGAAATGACGGCTTTGCTTGCAGTAATTTCCTGTTCCTGACGCAATTTTACTCCTGTAGCTCGATTATTCTGCACTATAACTTCTTCAACATGGGAATTGAGCAAGAGCTTACCGCCATATTTTTTTAACCCTCTGACTAAAGCATCAACTAAGGCTCCACTACCCCCAACAGGATAATCTAAAACTACTCCTGGCTTGTACCATTCAGCAAACATGAAAGCCATCTCAGCACCACTAGTTCCCGATGCCGGTAGTCCAGATAGGAGAAAGCAGAGTAGATCCAACCAATTGCGAATAAATTGATCTTGAACCACCCCATCCATAATATTTTGAAAGGCTCCCGTCAGCCGCATAATGTTGGGTGTTTGCCAGAGGGTTGTGGGTAAATATTTCGCGATCGCCATAACTGCGGCCCAATCATTTCTCAGCGCCAAAGGAGGAATGGCATTAACAGCGATCGCCAGAGATTTCATCGTAGCTTGTAAATCACGCCATTCCTTAACGGCAGTTTCTCCCCGTAGGTTCTGTAAAAGATCGCAAAAATCATCAGCGCCCACGGTAGTATTAAAATCCCCTTCCGGGAGCAAACAACCCCAGGTATCGTAGTTGATCCAGGTTATATCTTCCGCGATCGCATCTAAAACCTGTTTTAAAGGATTAGTCGAAGGAGAATAGGACATCCCAGAATAGAGAGATGGCCCCGAATCGAATTTATAACCCTGTCGCTCAAAGCTATGGGCAGCTCCCCCAGCAATGCTGTGGCTTTCACATACTGTGACATCGAACCCATATTTAGCTAGCAAAGCAGCGCAACATAAGCCGCCAATGCCACTACCAATTACGATTACCTCTGTTGATTGCTCCATAAGTTTTTACTTGATAACCCCAGAATGATCTTCGATTGTGCCAACTGGTTCAAATCTGCCGCCTAAATGTTTGGCTAAAAATTCTTCTGCTACAGCATAGAAGTGTAAGCGGTTCTCAGGACGAGCAAAACCATGACCTTCATCAGTATAGAGCACATATTCAACTGGTTTGCCAGATTTTCTCATCGCAGCAACTATTTGTTCACTTTCGGATTCTTTAACCCGAGGATCATTGGCTCCCTGACCAATTAAAAGAGGCTTTTGGATTTGATCTACAAAAAATAGAGGCGATCGCGATTCTAAAAATTCTTTTTCTGTCGCTAAATTACCAACTCGATGCTGGAACATGGCCATTAATGGTGCCCAATAAGGAGGAATAGTTTCCATCAAAGTAATCAAATTACTAGGCCCCACAATATCGATGCCACAGGCAAAAACTTCGGGGGTAAAAGTCAAACCAGCCAGAGTAGCATAACCACCATAGGAACCTCCCATAATGGCAATTTTATCCCGCTCAGCAATGCCTTCTGCCACTAACCAATCCACTCCATCGAGCAGATCATCATGCATTTTCGCGCCCCATTCACGATTACCAGCATTCACAAAATCTTTGCCATAACCGGTTGAACCTCTAAAATTAGGCTGAAGGACAGCATAACCTCGATTCGCTAACCATTGCGCTTGAGGATTGTAACCCCAGGTATCCCGCGCCCAAGGCCCACCATGAATCAACATTACTGTGGGATAGGGAGCTGTCAAACCTTGAGGAACGGTCAAATAACCATGAATAGTTAAACCATCTCGGGCGGGATAAGAGATAGGTTTGAGATTAACCAGAGGGCATTCTTCTAGTTCTGGGCGGTTGCTGAATAATAAGGTACTGGATTTAGAAGCGCGATCGTAAACGTAATAATAGACTGGCCCATCATCTGTTACGTAAGCAATTAACCATTTGTGATCTGCCAAATCGCGACTAACAGGATGAATTTCCCCAGGACGAACCGACGCGATCGCTTCTAGATCAGCAGCTATACTAGGATCAATGATTTGCCATTCTAATTTATCTTTGTAGAAAGCAACTGCTTGAATATTTTTTTCTGTCGGATGAGTAATTGTGCCAGAAACATCATATTGAATATCTTCGGCTACTACGGTTTCTTGCTTAGTTGCCAAATCCAAAGCCAGTAAACGCGCCGCATTGGAATCATGAGAAGCGACTAGATACAAAATTTTGCCATCTTTAGAAAAACCATAGGGACTACCCTGTTCATCCGCATTCCAATGACGTAAAGTTTGCCAAGGTTGATCTGTAGCTTCTCGATATAGCAAGTCATAACCACCATCGGCTGTAGCGGCAACAGCAGCACTGACTTTAAATTGAGGATCAGCAGTCCAACCGACGATATTACCAGGGTTTTCCGTATCGAATTCTACTGCACCGCTCTGCAAATTGATCCGATAAACATCAAATTTCTGGGGATTCTTTAAATTCAGTCCCACTAAAATTTCTTCGGGAAATTCCGGCTCTAAATCAATTACCTGAGCTTTTACTCCTTGAAACGGTGTGAGATCCCTGACAATATTGGTTTGAATATTAACTAAATAAAGATGGAAATTTTCGTCGCCATCCGCATCTTGCAGGTAAATGAGCTGCTCTGGGTTGTAAGTCCAGAAAAAACTTCTGATACCACGTTTTTTGTCATCTGTTAACTTACTCGCTTCTTCTTGGTCAATATCACGCAGCCAAACCTGAAGAATATTTTTGTCATCTGGAGCAATATAAGCAATATATTTGCCGTCGGTTGAAAGCTTAGGGCTAGTTCGTTCGGGATTGCCAAACAAAATTTCGCGAGGGATTAAAGTAGATAATTTTTCTGATTTGTTAACAATGGTTGCGGTCATTATGTCTATTTTGGATTATTTTAAATGTGTTTATGTGCCAACCGCATTGGTTGAAAATTTTTTTGTAAATATTGTAACGATTTATTAGACCGAAGACCTCCTCAACGCCAATATTGAATTATCTATGGAAGTAGAGCGGAGGGAGCCAAGCTCACAGGGGTAGGCTTTTTACAAAGTAGTAATTAACCACTTTTGTATATTGAAAAACATCAACAAAACAATGTTTTTTTTACACAATAGGTGTCTCAAAATTTCTCCCAGCCCTTTTATTTTCAATGTTTTTAACCAAAC
>JBCCYD010000287.1:0-7765 GCA_039190385.1 Cyanobacteria bacterium P01_F01_bin.143
ATAAATTCATGAGAGTTCTAAATTTTCTAAAATATCAATAATAACGGCTGCATAGCTTATTATATCTTGCTTGTAGAAGTTATTAATAATAGAAAAAACTGGAGAGTGACAGAAGAGGGATATCACCGTAATTTTGCCAAGTCGTGTAATCTTAAGGAGTTCATGAGCATAGTGCATTCCCAAAAATTTATTGGTGGGCAGTGGGTTAGCAATAGTTTTTTTAGGGAATGCATCCTCAAAAGTCTAAGATTGCTGCTCTTACAACGGTTTCAAAGAAAATTGATCAGCAGAAAAGATACCATTCGGATCAAGTGCTCCCTTGATTCTTCTCAATCGTTCGTATTTTTCTTTGCTGTCATAGTAGTGAGGCCATACGTCTTCTAACACCCGATTACCAAAGGTATAGGCAACCATTCGCATATCTGTATCAGCAAACCCTGCTTGTCCAATAAATGCTTCGTCATTCTCACTTTGCCACTGCTCTGCCTTCTCTCGCGCGCCTGGATGGAACAAGCTCTCTAAGTAGAACGAATCGTGGCTCATAGCCAAAGCCTGTTCGCGCCATGAGTATGAGGCTATCTCTGCTTTCCCATTCTCTGCTATAGCACCACCGGCGTAAATCTGCTGTTGTGAGACGAGGTGCTGCCCATGGCGAGTACCTATGCGACCCATAATATCGTACATACGTTCTGTATATATTTCGGGAAACTCTTCTGGTACGTCCATCGTGGCTCGGAAGCGCTTGACGAAAGGATACTCCATCTCGCGGTCTTGTTTCATGATAAAGTTTTCTGCAAGCCCTTCAGAAACAGGGGTTTTCTGTCGGCGATGCGCTAGAAGAGGTCTCCCACAAACTTCTTCTTCTGTAAATGATTCAAACCATTGGTCATCAAACTGTTCGCTTTCTCCTCCTTTGTTTGTAAAACACATCCACATTTGCACCATAGGTGGAACCCAAATTCCGTCAGTGATTATTCCTAATTCTCTGAAATCATCCTTTACGGCCTCAGGTAACCAACCTAGACTCTCGATATTCTCGATAGCCGTAGCTCCGAGCTCTTTCAACTCATCTTGTACCACATTAGACAGCTGACTCACCTTTCTTTCCCCAGTGATTCCCAGTTCCTTCAACTCATCTTTCACAGCCTCAGGTAGTAAATCCATCTTTTTGGAACCTATTATTCCCAGCTCTTTTAGCCCATCTTTTACTAGTTCGGGCAACAAATCCATCTTCCCGAAACCTGTGATATTTAGTATAAACTCGTAGTCAGATGGAATCTTCCCCTCTGCACATAGCTTCGACAGTTCTGCCATCTTACGTACAGCTCCTTCCATCTTCTTCTTCGACCACAGCCAGGTGAATGTGTAGCAGGCAGAGTTAGGGTACTCCTTGTCCCGTAGAGGTCTAAATTCCCAATGGGTCACGATTCCGAAATCTCCTCCTTTGCTTCCCCCCAACACTGCGTAGTATAGATCGTCATTGTGCTGAGTTGTCTTTCCCTCTTCGGGCCGGACAATTCGCTCTTTCTCACCACTGGCAAGTATAATGTCGAACGCTAGCACGTGATCTGCTAAAAGCCCATGGCTACGTGCTACCATTCCCCAACCACCCGTGTGTACATGTCCTCCCAGGTGGACGTTCGCACATACTCCCATGGGTAGGTAGATTCCGTGTTGGTTGTTTTGCTGTGCCCAGTCTCCTAGGGCATGACTAACACCGCATCGTAGCACGTTAGTTTCTGAATCGTAGTCGTACTCAGGAAACGTCTCGCTTAGATCGATTTGCATGTTTACTGGCAAGGTCGATGAGTAACCGCAGTATTGGTGTCCTCCGGTGCGCACAGCGATCGCCATTTTCAGCTCACTACATAGTTTTATCGCTTTCTTGATATCTTCATCTCCAGTTGGGTACAAAATAATGCGTGGAGAAACGTATTGCTCTGCGAATGATGTCGTCGCGTACTGTAGCCTCTTTTGGGGATACTCATCATCACCAATGATTACCCAGAGCCCATCAAATGCTAATGAATTTGCCTTTACTCTAAGTTCTTCTAATTCCTCCTTGTGCTCAGCGACATATTTTTCAATGAAGTCTGAGTTGTTCGTTGGTAATTCTATGAAGTTTGCTTGACTCATCTGAACCTCTTCTTTTACTAGTCTTTGAATAGAACTATGGCTCTTCAGGATCACTTATGCAGCTTCAGAATCAAAATGCTATCAAATTTAGACATTTAATACAAAGTTGCTGAAAGTTTTGTGGTTATTTTTCAGCCTCTAAGGAATAAATTTAAAAGCTGATGAACCGCGATCGCGATTATCTTTTTTAGCGATCACAGAAAAGAATAATTCTGCGTTATGATTACGTCTAGTGTAAATTAGCTTGGTCTACATTTAAAAACTTTTAGCAATCTAATTACTTCAATAATCATATCAATCGTCTAATTTAGTGTAAATTCAACTATCTTGTAACATTGAATTAAATGTATTTAGCCGCTACCCCAAAATATCCGTGAGCAAAACCAAAACAGACGATCTTTGTCAGGTAAGATGTTTCAACACCGAGTTAGTTACTCAACTTAGGGAAACTCTACCCTCAGAAGATATTTTAGAAGACATGATGGTTATATTTGGTGCTTTAGCAGAGCGATCGCGGGTTAAGATCCTTTATGCACTAAGAAACGGCGATGAGCTTTGTGTTTGCGATATTGCAGCTATGCTAAATGTCAAGGTCGCGACTGCTTCCCATCATTTGCGGAAAATGCGGGATTTAAAATTACTTAAATATCGTAATGACGGTAAACTCGCTTATTATTCTTTAAAAGATCGACGTGTAACCGATATCCTTAGCTATTCTTTGCGAGAGCTAATGTAGCTAGGTCGTGAAAACACCGAAGAAAGCACTTTTTTTTAATTGATGACACGCCCTAATTGATATTAAAACTTTTTGGGCTCTTATAATATCATTTATTGACGAGACCCTCGAATAGACGAGCGTGAGAAAAGCCGAGACATTACGGTTTTGTGAACGCAGATTAGTTAATAAAATTTGCATGTTAATTCTAATTTTCTCCTATTAATAAAAAGAACTAAGGTTTTCTGCTGATATTTGACAAAGCCATAACTTTATAAACCGCCATTATAAACAGAAAAAATGAAATAAACCCTTAAAGAGGGTAAATTTATCATGCTCAACCCTTTAATAGGCGACTATTCGCCAGACTCTAAATGTAGCCTCACCAGTAAAATACTCAAGAGTAGTTTGACGTTTATTTTCTGTCTAATGCTGGTTTTCGGCTTTACAATTGCTCCTATTCAAGCAGCAACCTACATCCGTTATGAAGCTCATTCTGCCGAAGGCAAAGCAGATTTGGCATCTCTCCAGACTGCCCTAGCAAAAATGCGTACCTTAGGATGTCAGGATCCCATTAGTTGGTACTATCAGGGTGCAGTACATTGGATTCCCACAGCCGAAGGTGCGATTACAGGTCTGCAAGAAGATAATCCGCTCTGTCCTTACTATTCTGGATTTGCCGATCAAGACGAAGTAGTAGCTAAGTTACTAGCTTCTTGGGATAATTGTACTCATGGACCGAACCAAGCCGGGCAGCCCTCTGTCGTGCATTTTTTGCCCTGGCATCGACTTTTCATCTACCATTTTGAAAAAATTGTTCGTGACTTGTCAGGCAACCCCCATTTTGCCTTGCCCTACTGGGGATACATTAGTCTTTTCGATGATGCACTACCTGATGCCGAACTCTTGACGATGCCCGTAGAGCTCAGAGATAGTGAAAGTTCTCTTTATGAAGCTGCACGTCTTGCAAGTCTCCAAGCTGGTGAGCCGATCAACGATAGGCTGGCGCAGCAATTTCTCTTAGACGCGGTTGAGGGTCTCAGACGACAAAGCGTTTATCTTGACTTTGATCGCCAGATTAATGGCGCTCCCCATGGATTTATGCACAGTTACATTGGTGGAGCTTATAATAGCGAGACATTTTTCAATCCGATCTACAATCGTGAGAATGAAAATGGACTGATGGCTAATGTCCCTAGCGCTGGCTTTGATCCAGTATTTTGGCTGCACCATAGCAACATTGATCGTTTATGGGCACAATGGACTAAAGAAACAGGTGTTTTAGTAACAGAGCAAGAACTAGCCCAGGTGAGTTGGCCCTATCAATTCTTTGAGCCTGATGGCACAATCAAAGGCTACACTATGCCCGAAGTCAGCCATATTACTTATGCTTTGGACTACAATTATGATGATGTTCCAACACTTAAACCTGAACCTATCTTGACTCCTCCAAACACTTCCTATAGTTTGATTGCTCAAGCATCAAAAAAAACTCTTTTGGGTGTTCAGCAAGTTCAGGAAACTATAGACGCAGATAATTTGCTCAATCAAACCATTCCACTGCGTACTAACTTAGTGAATCGAATACAATCTTTCCGCGCATTAGATTCCGGAGTTGCTCCATTCGCTCAACCTAACTATACCTTGGAAGTGAAAGTGACTTATACGGGTCGGCCCACAGGAATTTACGAAGTGTATCTCAATCTTCCTGATAATGAGAATACAATGAGGACCCAGAATGCAATGAAGGACATTAGTACGTATTTTGCTGGTGGAATATCTTTCTTTGTCTTAGAAAGCGATCGCCCAACCACAAAAATATTTCAATTCGATGTCACTAATGAATTGTTGCTACAGAGCCAGACTGGACGAGGAATCAATCCCAATGAGGTCTCGATCTCGATTCGTAAGCGGGGTGGTTCTGAAGATGACGATGTAAAAATCGAAAGCATAGCATTGTACTTACAAGAGTAATTTGCTAACCCTTGTTATAAAAAAACTCTTGTAGAGGCGCGAGATTTTGTGCTTCTACAAGAGTTTTTTTAGAGTTGATTGTCTACAGCCAATTACCAATCAGGACAAAAGGTGCCCAATAGTAAGGATGACTATATTGAGAATCAGGATTTTGCAACAATGCTAACTGGGCATCTCGCAAAGCTTTTGCTTTACTAATTTCTTGATTTTCATTCAAGTTTTGATAGAAATATCCCATTAATTCTGCTGTCGCTTCATCATTAGCACCCCATAAAGTTGCGATCGTACTCTGAGCACCAGCTCTTACTGCTACTCCTGCTAATCCTAAGATAGCTTGGTTATCACCTTGGGCAGTTTCGCAAGCACTGAGCACTAATAATTCAATCGATTGAGAACCTCGACGATTGCCAACCCTTAGCAAATCATCAAATTGCTTCACATTAATTTTCAAATCATCCTCTAACTCGCTACCACTTAAAATGAAAGTTTGATCGGATGTGGAACCAAATTGACCATGAGTTGCGAGGTGAACAATCGGATAATTCTCCGCTTCTAATTGTTCCCGAAGACTAGCACTAGTAAAATCTGCATTCAGTAAAACCGTAGAATCAGGAAAAAGATTTCCAATGAAATTTAATTCATCTTCTACTTTAGGAATGGGGGGAAACCCGATCGCCGCTCTGGTTGTGCCCGCAGCTAATACTTTAATTGGTTGCCTTTTTAAGGGTTGGGGATTCGTAAGTTGCAGCCCTGAAGTCAAAGCGATATTGTAATCTTTTTCAATTAAATATTGCTCACCATCATAAAGCAGAGACATTGGGATACTCCGCAAGGAGCCATCCAGCACAAACACGAGGGTTTTAATCTCATTAGCTTGGAACAGCGGTTCGGCACGAGCAATTAACCAACCATAAATTTCTTCGGCTAAAGGTAAAATATTTCTATCCAGAGAGCGGTTTAAAGATTGTTGAACCTCTGCCTGTTCTTGAGGTCCCCTCGCTCCGCGAAAAGCTTCGGCAAATCCTGGATTAGTCAGAGTTTTACGACGTAATTCACTAATTTTGCTATTGACCTCTTTCGGTGTAATTTCAGTGGTATACAATTGCAAATCTTGTCCTGGCAAGGTCACAATTACTTCCAGCCTATCTTCTAAAATAATTGGATAAATAACTGCTGCCTGTTGATCCACATCATCAATCAAGACTGTTTCTTCGGCCACGGGAGAACAAGGGTCACTAAAGAAATTGTCCAGCTCAGAAATTTGCAGAGATTCTAAAACTTCTCTAGCTTCTTCCAATTGGTCTTCGGTGGGTGATTCTTCCAGGAGCAGCGCAATATATTCCCGGAATATATTTTCCACTGGGGTGGTTGCTAAATCACTTCGTAAAGCACTAATGGTATTAAATGATGCTTTGTAGGAAGCCAATGCGCCTTCTCGATCATCTTGTAGAGCTAGTATTCTGCCTAATTGAGCATGCCAACGATAGGCAATTTCGGGATATTCAATTGTTGGCGCTAAGGCCAAGGCTTTTTCTGTAAGTAAACGAGCTTCTTGATATTTTCTGTCTTGCTCGTAAAGATAGCCTAAATAACCTGTTGCTTCTGCTTCAGCAATGGGATTGTTGAGTTGTTGGGCAAAGTCGATCGCATCAGCGAGGATGTTTGCGGTATTGACATCAAGAATTTCTTGTCGGATTAGACTTTGAGCAAAGTTAATGCGAGCAAAAACTCCCGAACGAGTTAGGGGTAAATTATCTAGTTGGGGTCTAATTGCTCTAGTGAGTCTAACTATTTGCGGTTGGAGTTCTCGGTCGAGACCCGATTTTAAGTTGAGAGTTCCGCGATCAATTCTTCTTTGGAAACTGCGATCGCGAATTCCCAAAACATCAAGATTCTGTGTCAGATCGTCAATCGCTTTTTGCCAAAATTCCTGAATATCTAATAACATGCTTAGATGATTCATTTCTGCTTTGAGGCTGTTAACGCGATATTGAGCTAAGTTGGCCGCATCTTCGTAGTATTGAATTGCTGGTTGATAGGGTTCTAAGGCGACATCCACCGAACCTCTTTGGTTCACAATATTATCGAGGGCAATGGTTTGGGGGGGAAATTGATTTTGCTCTTTTACTGCGATCGCTCGAACCGTATTGCCCAAACTCAACAAAGCTGCGGTTTCTTGACGAGGATCATCAAGTCGTCTGGCAATCTGTAAGCTTAGATCAGTAGTAGCCAGAGCAACTTGAGGATAATTACTATTGATGAAGTAATCACCTAAACGTAACAATCCTGTAGCTTTGCTTAAACTATCGGGTTCCTCGACCAAAGGTTGCAAGAAAACAAAGCTAGAATCGGTCTCCGAAAAGCTAATCCCTTGCGTTGATAATCTTTGTTCTAAGGATTGGGCATCATCCAAAAGATCAAAACAATTAATTTCTTCAATATCAAAAGCTTGGAGCACCGTTTCACAAGAGTCGCCGTAAAGTCCTAAAGCTTGTTGTGCTGTGGCGGTATTAATTAAATTTGCCGTCTCTTGGGCAAAATCACCGTTACTGGCATACAGTTCAGCCGCTTCTGTCCAAGTCGCGATCGCCTGCTCTAATTGTCCTGCCTCATAAAATTCCTTTCCCTGTTGAGTTAATAATTGAGATTGCTCTGGAGCTGCTGATTGAGACCAAGCAGGAATCATGAAAGCTGAAACAAGTCCCAACAGAGTAAGGACAATTGTCGAGACAACTTTCCGTAATTTTCCAGATTTAAAAAATTGGTAACTGGGGTAACGCCTTAGCGATCCCAGAAATCGTTTAATTTTATTCATTGCTAATTGCTAATGGTCAATGGTCAATGGTCAATGGTCAATGGTCAATGTTTAAAAGGGAAAGTACTCTAAAGAGAAATAAAGACCATCTTCTTGGAGAGTGCGATCGCGATCCTCCACTTCAA
>JBCCYD010000288.1:0-7764 GCA_039190385.1 Cyanobacteria bacterium P01_F01_bin.143
CAAATTTAAAACTGTCAATCAAGCAAAGGCAATAAGCTGTTTTAAAATCATGAATCAAAAAATACTATATGTTCGATTACCTTGTAACCCAATTTTTCCCATTGGGGTAGTTTATCTTAGTGATCATGTCCATAAACTATTTCCCGAAATAGAACAAAAAATCTTTGATTTGGGGACAGTTCCGCCTCTAGACTTCAATAAAGCCTTAGAAGAATGTATTGATCAGTTTCAACCTGATTTACTAATATTTTCTTGGCGAGATATTCAAATTTATGCTCCAGTAGGTGGTAGAGGAGGTAATCCGCTGCAAAATGCTTTTGAATTCTATTATGCGCCCAATCCCTTGACGAGGCTCAAAGGAGCATTAGGAGGCTTAAAGGTCACTACGGCATATTATGGCGAATTATGGCGGAATGAGGGTCTGATTAAACGAGGACTCAAAAGAGCGAGGAAATACAATCCTCAAGCTCGTGTAGTAGTTGGTGGCGGAGCAGTCAGTGTGTTCTATGAGCAATTAAAAACCCGGCTCCCAGCAGGAACCATTGTTTCTGTAGGAGAAGGAGAGAAACTGCTAGAGAAGCTCCTCTATGGCCAAGATTTTAGCGATGAGCGTTGTTATGTGGTGGGAGAAACTCAACCAAGAGAAAAAATGATCCATGAGTGGCCTACTCCCATAGAAAAAACGGCTTGCGATTATGACTATATTTCAACCATTTGGTCAGAATTTGACTATTATTTCCAAGAAAACGACTTTTACATAGGAGTACAGACAAAAAGAGGTTGTCCTCATAGCTGCTGTTATTGTATCTACACGGTAGTTGAAGGAAAACAAGTAAGAATTAACCCTGCCGATGAAGTTGTTAAAGAGATGCGTCAACTTTACGATCGAGGAATTCGTAATTTCTGGTTTACAGATGCCCAGTTTATTCCCACCAGAAAATTTATTTCCGACGCGATCGAGCTATTGCAGAAAATTGTCGATTCGGGGATGGAAGATATTCACTGGGCAGCTTATATTCGTGCCGATAATCTCACGCCCGAATTATGTGATTTAATGGTGAAAACAGGAATGAATTACTTTGAAATCGGAATTACTAGTGGGTCTCAACAGCTAGTTCGTAAAATGCGTATGGGCTACAATCTGCGAACTGTGTTACAAAATTGTCGGGATTTAAAAAATGCGGGATTTGAGGATTTGGTTTCGGTAAATTATTCCTTTAATGTGATTGATGAAACCTATGAAACTATTAGACAAACCATTGCCTATCATCGAGAATTGGAAAAAATTTTTGGGGTAGACAAAGTAGAACCAGCGATTTTCTTTATCGGATTACAACCTCATACTCATTTAGAACAATATGCTTTTAAAAATGATATTTTAAAACCAGATTATAATCCCATGAGTTTGATGCCTTGGACGGCGAAAAAACTACTTTGGAATCCTGAACCTTTGGGATCTTTCTTTGGGGAAGTTTGTTTAGAAGCTTGGAAAAATAATGGTAGTGATTTTGGTAGAGAAGTTTTGCGAATATTAGAAGAAAGACTCGGTTGTGCACCGTTGGAAGAAGCATTGACTGCTTCTATTGGGAAGAAAAAAACTAAAAATCCCAAACAGTTAGTTACCAGTACTAACAAATAACTGACGACTAACTGACGACTGCCAACTGCTCACTGATAACTGTTAACTGAATAACTGAAATGCTTGAAGGCTCAATATTACAAAAATTAAAATTAGCTCATCAAAGTAGTAGTAATCCTTTAAATCTGGGAGTTTATTACAAAAACACTTTAGTTGCCTTATGTCATGCTCTAGAAGATTTTGTTTTAGAATCTGATAGTAAACCAATGATGGTAACGGCTTTTCAGCGTGGTAAATGGTATTTAGAAGAAGCAGAACGTTATGGAGAATTGGCTGATAAGTCTAGTCAGATAACGATTATGGCAACATCCGATGCGGGATTTGAAGAGCATCCGACGAGCCAAAAAGACAATGTCGCGATCGTTAATTTGGGACCAGACGACCCCGTTGGTCAGGAATGGCATTTGATGATTTTGTCTCCTTGTTATACGGCAATGGTTTTATGTCAAGAATTGTCTGAATCAGATTATGGCGTGGGAGGACAACCTCAAGAAGATTTGGAGCGTAAATTTTACGGATTTTGGACTTTTGAGCCTGAATTAGTTAAAGAAACAGTAGAAATCGCGATCGCGCATATTCAAACTTATAATCCGGCTTTAGCATCCGATCTCTCTTCTAGATTTAAAGCAATTTCTCAGGAATTATGCTCTCAACAACAAGAGGATCTTGGGGCGGTAGTCTCTCGGGTTATTGACTATTTACAAACTTGTCATAAAAACTTACATCAGCCGCAGTCAACAATTAATTATAATTTTTCTCAAGATTTGGACGACAATATTTTGTCCAATGAGATGCAAGCTTTTCTGCGGATGGCACAAATCCTCGATCATGCGGATACGCTTAATCCGATGGCAGCGACTGAAGTTGCGGCCTTGGGCGAAGCGATGGGACAATTGCTAGATTTACCAGCATGGCAGATCAAAAGATTGCGTTTATCGGGATTATTAAATCGTGTTGGTTCGATTACAAGAATTGGGAATATCTCGGATATTAGAGATATTAGATCTGAGGCTCAGCAAAAAGCCTTACAAGAACAAGATGATTTACCTAAAGCTTCTCTATTGCGTATTATGCCACAACTTCAGGCGATCGCAGAAATTCTTACTCACCAAAGTGAAGCTTGGGATGGCTCTGGTAAACCTTCAGGATTGTCCTACGATAATATTCCTCTAGAATCTCGGATTTTGCGCTTACTTGCTGATTTTCAGCGAAAAGTTATCCAACATAGCCAAAATCCCAATACAGAAAATAATCCTTTATCTCAAGCATTAGAAGAATGCCAATCAGCCGTTGGGCAAATTTATGATCCCAAACTAGTAGAAGCGTTGGGGCTATTAGTGATGGGAATGCAGCAAGGCATGAGTATTCAAGCTTATCAACCAAAAATTGCCTCAGGAATTTGGCTGGTAGAAACATGATTAGGTATTGAATTACGAGATATAATCCTAGCTTCACTAGGAATCTAAAGACATTTTTGGAGGGCTGCTGCTAGCTCTTGAGCAGATTGATATCTGTCTTTGGGATTTGTTTTACAAGTTTTGGTTAAAACTTGGATTAATTCAGAAGGTAAATGAGCTATCCCCTCAAGATTAATTTCATACTGATTTGTTTGAATCGCATAGGATTGCATGGGAGTCTTACCAGTTAGCAAGAAAACCAAAGTAGTACCGATCCCATAAAGATCTGACTGGGGACAGGGCTCCCCACGATATTGCTCTGGTGCGCTGTATCCTTCTACTCCAATGCGGGTATTTCGAGAAGTGCCAAATTCTTTTACTGCCCCAAAATCAAGTAAGAGTAAACGATTATCTAGATTGCGTAAAATTAAATTAGCTGGCTTAATATCTCGGTGAATTAGGGGGGGTTCTAAGCTATGGAGATAATATAAAATTCCACAAACCTCGATCATCCATTTAATAGCTTGTTCTAGAACAATAGCTCCTCTTTTATAGGTCAATTGTTCTAGATCATCACCATGAACTAATTCCATAACTAAATATTTATGTTTGTCCTCACAAAAAAAATCATAATATTTGGGTATATTCGGATGCTGTAAAGTTTTGAGAATTCTTGCTTCTCGCTCAAATAATTCTCTAGCTTTGGCAACATGAATCATATCCGCATTCATTTCTTTTAAAACTAGAAGTAATGGCGCATTATTAACAGTTTTGTTTTGATCCATTACTAAATAGGTAATCCCCATTCCACCTTTGCCCAAAGTACGCAGAATCTGATAATTACCAATAAAAATTTCTTCTTCGACTAATGGTTGACCACAATGAATACAGAAAATGTTATCGTAGGAATTTCCAATATGTTGACACTCCTGTAATGATTCTTGGGATGGAGAAATATCTTCGACTGGGGGTTCTTTGGCTAAATTTAATTCTAATTCAAAGCGAAATAAAGGCCCATTTCCTGCTAAACGGATTAAATCATTATTGTTGAGTTGGGCTTTGTCTACTAAAACACTATTAACAAAAGTTCCGTTACTACCGTGATTAACTAATTGCCATTGATCATCAATTTCAGTTAACTCTACATGTTGGCGCGAGACTTGAAAATACTCTTTAAGAACTATATCGTTATGAGATGCGCGACCAATACAAATTGTAGATTGCTCAGAAAATTGCCAAGATTTAAACGGCTTGTTCGTCTCTGGTTCTAAAAAAGTAAGAGTTACCATAATACGCTAATATTGCTATGCGGAATTAATGAGTAATAGGTAATAATTAATAGGTAGTAGGTAATAGTTTTTACAAATCTGGCTTTAGTTTAATTCTGATCACAATACTAGTCAGATTATCATGACCATTATACCGATCAGCAAAGGTCATTAGCTCATAGAGGCCAGCATTAAGATCCGCACTAGAACTGATTAAAGGTTCTAAATAGGTTTGCCAATGTTTTTCTAGTAAATCGTTATCCGAAAGGCCATCGGAGCAAAGTAAGATTAAACAGTCTTTTTCAACGTCAAAATATTGGACACCAGGACGCAGATGCTTACTTTCCCTTGGGCCTAAAGCTTGGGTTAGTTGATAGGCATCAGGACGACCATAAGCAATTTCTGGCTCAACGCCTCGGTTAATTTCTCTTTGACCTACTTCGTGATCTACGGTTAATTGTTCTAACCCGTCTTGGCGAGTAATTCTGTATATTCTGCTATCTCCGACATGTGCGATCGCAAGTTGACTATTATGTAATAAAGCCATGACCAAAGTAGTTCCCATCCGACCATGACCAGAGCGAGAATTATCAATATTGGTTTGATAAATAACTTGATTGGTTAGTAAAATACCTTCTTCAATAGTTTTTTCTGAGGGAAATTCATCTTGCCAATAGGTATGAAAATAGTTTTGTAAAGTCTCGACCGCCATCGCACTAGCGACTTCACCCGCAGCATGACCGCCCATACCATCACAGATAATATATAACCCCTTAACCTCTACAGTATTGCCACTAGGATTTTCTTCTTGTGTGACAACAGTTTTAATTCCAAAGAAATCTTCATTATGATCTCTACCTGAGCCAATATCTGTATAATTAGCATGGTCAATACTAGCTACTTGCATTGCTAGCATTGCTGTCGCTTCTTCATCAGCATCACTTTCGTAGATCATACTGTCCTCATTAGAGGCAATTTTAAAGAAATCAGTTTCTTCTGCTTCCGAATCATCAACCGTTTCCCATGAGTCTGAATTCATCGCATCTGACAATAATGGGGCATCCGCTGATTCTGATTCTAGTTGATCTACTATCTGATGTAGTTGATTTAGTAGCTCTTCTATGTCTCTAATTTCCTCAGAAATTGTTTGTTCTAAAACCGATAGCAACTGTTCTGGATAAGTTTGCCCTGAATCGATTAACCAGCTATGCCATTTTGCTACCAATTCAGCTAGTGTGGGCTGTTGTTCTGGGTTGTCTGAGTATAATCTTTCCAGGCAAAAAGACTGATCTTCATCAACTTTGAGGTTGTTCTGAATGAACAAACTTGTGGCACAATACTTCTGCGATAAGGGAGCCCAAAGTTTTGCCATTTCTCCGAGATACCATAAAACTTGTAGCAAAGGTAGTTTAGGTTGAGACCATAGCTCAGTTAAAGATTGCCAGGAAGATCGCTCTGGCAATAATACAACCCCCTGATCTTGATCCTGCCAGGCATCATGAATTGGTGGGATCATCGGAGCATATTTCTCTAGGACTAAATAGGGCAAGGCATGGTGAGGCAAAATATTGAGGACATCGGGAGATTGATTCCCTGTCTGATAAAAATCATCAAATTTTTGTTCTAACTGAGGAAATAATTCCGTTTTGGTTTTACGTAAAACATTGAGTGAAGATTCATGCAAAGGAAACTGATCGATAATCTCCAAAGAGATTATGTTTGCCTGAGAATCAACATTGCTAGATGATGGTTGTTCATTTTCTGGCGTGTAATATCTTTTTTGGGGATCGAGATAATCGACGTTATCTTCGGTAATTTTAGTTATTTGAGAAGAATTTTCCTGAAAAATTAGAGCTAGGAACCCTTTTGTATTGGATGCACCGCAGGAGTCACATTTTGGTGCTGTATAGGTGATTTTGTCACCACATTGCTCGCAATCTTTATATATTAGAGAAGCTCCACAGTTTTCACAAAACTTATTCTGTTCTGAATTTTCATACTTGCACTCGGGACAAATAAGCATAGGGAACTTCCTTAAAATATAATGAGCAGATGATTTAATATAATGTTTAGAGATAAACGGTCTTTATTCAGTCTAGTGACAAGTATATGGAGTCACATCCGTAATCTTAGCTCATGGTATTTTTTTGACAATCCCTAATCTGGCAAAAAAATTACGGATCTTAGCTAAATTTAAGATTATGTCTGAATTATTATTGAATCTTTCACTGAGTAGTCAATAGATTTTAATGAGTAAAATAACAAAAATTTCTGGTCAAGCTGTTCCTGTGGTTGGTAATGATATCGATACAGATCGCATTATTCCCGCAAGGTTTTTACGTTGTGTAACTTTTGATGGTTTAGGAGAACAAGCTTTCGCCGACGATCGCGCTCAAGCTCAAGCTCAACATCCTTTTGATCTGCCCCAATATCAAGAAGCAAGTATTTTAGTCGTTAATGGGAATTTTGGTTGCGGATCATCTCGCGAACATGCTCCACAGTCTCTTGCTCGATGGGGAATAAAAGCTATTATTGGCGAAAGTTTTGCCGAAATTTTCTTTGGTAACTGTATCGCGATCGGTTTGCCCTGCGTCACGGTTAGTTCTGAAATTGCCCAACAGATTCAAAGTCAGATACAAGCTAAATCTGATATTCCTGTGGCGGTGGATTTAATTAGCAAAAAAGTGACTTGTGGTGATTTGGTTTTTGATGTAGCGATAAACGAAGGGGCGAGACAAATGTTTATCAAGGGTAGTTGGGACAATTGTGCTCAACTTATCCAAAGTCAATCGGCCATCAAGGTAACAGCTACGAGACTTCCTTATGTTGCTTGGGCTAATGGTTAATGGTTAATGGTTAATTGCTAATTGCTAAATAGCGATCGCAGCAACAGATCTCACAAAATCTACGAATCAAGACAATTTAGTTGTGATTTCAGTTAGTTTTTGCGCGATCGCACACGGCTTCATAACTAAACCAATCACTCAATAATTGGTTGGTGGATAGGTTTTACTCTCAATCTGCAAAATCTTGTTGTAATTTATCGAGAACTTCTAATACTTTTTCTCTTGAGCCTTTACTTATTCTAACTCTAAATCTCGTTTCAAGATCATATTCAGCTAACACCATTGTAGTTAATTCTTCTAATAACTTATTAACACTAACATTTTTAGAGCGGATTGACTCTTTAAATCTTTGATGTTGTTCATCAGGAATTCTCAAAGGTAGTGACTCCATATCAAATAATCTCGTCTAAAATCTAAACAGTTTTCTCAATAATAGTGTGAGAAAACTTCCAGTTATCGCAAACCCAAATGTTTGTTGAAACAATACCACAATTTTTGTCAGACTATCTGTAGGATAAATATCACCATAACCTACTGTTAGCATAGTGGTATTATTAAAATATATTATTGGTATAATTTTTTGCCACCAGGATAAATTATCAGTTAAATTACTA
>JBCCYD010000289.1:0-7758 GCA_039190385.1 Cyanobacteria bacterium P01_F01_bin.143
AGCTAGTTGACGTTGAGAAATTTCCTCTTGTTCGTAAACATCAATAATCTTTTGTCTTAAATCAAGTGAATATGCTTTCATTCTAAATTAGCTGACTAGGTTTAAATTAAGTGTATCTCATCTATTTGAGAACCGCTATATCTGCCTCTGTCAAAAAGTTTAAGCACAAGATTTTAGATGAGCTCAAGGGCTTAGATGACCCTAGAAATAAACGAAAACCGAACCATTTACTAAGCGATATTGTTACCATTGCTATCCTAGCTACTCTTAGTGGAGCGGATAATATGGTAGCGGTGGAAACCTATGGCCGAGAAAAACAGGACTGGTTAGCAAGCTTTTTGGCGTTGCCCTATGGGATTCCCTCTCACGATACGTTCAGTCGGGTTTTTGCTCAGATTGACCCAGAACAGTTTCACCGCTTTTTCCTTCGCTGGGTGCAACAATTGACAGACCAGCTTAACATTAAAATAATCAATCTAGATGGGAAAAGCACTCGTGGTTCTTATGACCGTGAAGCCAAGCTTAAGGCACTTCATAGTGTGAGTGCTTGGGCCGCAGAACATCATTTGGTCTTGGCTCAACAGCGGGTGGATGGCAAATCTAATGAAATTACAGCGATTCCTGAGTTACTCGATCTCCTAGACCTTGAAGACACCATCATCACCATTGATGCGATGGGTACTCAAACCAAGATTGCCGAGCAAATTATCCGCCATGGAGGAGACTATATCCTCGCACTCAAAGGTAATCAAGGCAATCTCCATAAAGGGGTCAAAACCTTCTTTGAGCAGGCGATGGCTCAGAACTGGTCAGGCATTGAGCTCAGCTACTCCGAAACAACTGAGGCGGGTCATCATCGGATTGAACATCGTCAAGTTTGGGTGGTTCCCATTAGCCAAGTCCCGAATTTAGCTAACCACAAGAAGTGGAAAGGTTTAGCTAGCATTGTCATGGTTCGTCGGCGAAGGCTTCTCTGGAATACAGAAACTGAGCGGGTCTGCTTCTACATCACCAGTCTCGACCCTAATGCTGCCTCCTTAGCTCAAGCGATTCGCTCTCATTGGGGTATTGAAAATAGTCTCCATTGGGTCTTAGATGTCACCTTCAAAGAAGACCGCAGCCGTATTCGCATGGGCTATGGACCAGAGAATATGACCTTGTTACGGCGACTCTGTGTCAATTTAATCAAACGGGACAAGGCCAAAGGCAGTATCAACATGAAACGCTACCGAGCTGCCATGAATAATGATTATGCCTTGAGCTTGCTCGGGGTTCATAATTCTGAATCCTAACAGCTATTGCTGTCCATCAACTCTCAGACGATTCTGAGCTGGCATCATCACCTGTCATCTATCTTGGCGAGATTCCATCTACTCTGAACTAATTGGAATCCATTTTCGAATGTCACATTTTTCCAAATCTGTCTGGAAATGACCCTCTCTTTTACTTTATTAAGTCAAGCTAATTTAGCTGCGATTACCCTGGTTTTTAATCAAGATATGTGGGAAGAATGGACAGCAGATGAAATGAGAAAAGTTAATATTACCTATGAATTAAAATCATTATCATCTATTGCAACAGCTAGATAAAACAATCTTTTCTAAAAAAGAACGTGTCACCAAGCGATCACTAATAACCAAGATTGATAATTTATAGGTGAAGATTGGTGTTATTCAGCTATTTTTACAAATTATATTTCTTTTGCAAATAATTCCATTTTATATTCTCTACAGCTAAAGCTGATGCTGTAGGAGAAGTTTTAGCAAACCATTCTTGAAAAATTTTAACTTTGGATGGGCGATGGTTTGCCGATTTTTCTTGCTCTGATGAATTATTATCTATTTTTCTTTTTAGTTTGTCAGCTTGCATGATTTAAAGACAGTTTTCTGTTTTTATTGTAATTGAGGAAAATACGCGATCGCCAAAGAAAGCGATCGCTCTACCAACTAATAAGCCTTAGCAAAAATAACTTGCTGCTTAGTTTTTTTCCCAGTATAAAAACAAACTCCCTCTTCCCCAGAATTATCCAAAGGAATACAACGGCCAGTTGCCTTCGTTTCCTCCTGAATCGTCTCCTCATCCTCCGGCGTACCAGCAAAATAAACCAGATAAAAACCCGATTTCTCCTCAATATTAGTCTTAAACTCCTCGTAAGTCGCCACCTTATGAGTATTCTCCCCCTGAAACGCCTTCGCTGTATCAAACAAATTCTGATGAATATCCTCCAACAACTCAGGAATTTTCGTCGCCAACTCTGCTTGAGGAACAATTAACTTCTCCCCCGTATCCCGACGCACCAAAACCGCATTATCATTCTTCAAATCCCGAGGCCCCATCTCCAAGCGCAAAGGAATCCCCTTCAACTCAGCATCATTAAACTTAAACCCAGGACTCACATTCTCCCGCGCATCAATCTCAAAAGAAAAATCGCCACTAGCCTTAAACTCTGCTGCCAATTCGTCAAATCTGCCTAAAACTTGCTCTTTTTCCCCAGCCTTCCTAAAAATTGGCACTCCAATCACCTGCAACGGCGCAATCCGTGGAGGACAAACAAAACCCTTATCATCAGAATGAACCATAATCATCGTGCCAATCATCCGCGTGGTAATTCCCCAACTCGTGGCATGGGGATATTCCTGAGTTCCTTCCGCCGAAAGATATGTAACATCAAAAGCCTTAGCAAAAGTTGTGCCCAAATTATGACTCGTTCCCACTTGAATCGCTCTTTTATCCTGGGTCATCGTTTCAATGGTATAAGTATGCTCCGCTCCAGGAAACTTCTCATTCTCGGTTTTTTGACCATCAAATACCGGAATCGCCAAATAATCCTCAACAAAAGTCTTATAAACTCCCAACATTTGCCGAGCTTCAGCTTCAGCCTCCTCAGCGCTGATATGAGCAGTATGACCTTCTTGCCATAAAAATTCTGCTGTCCGCAAAAAAGGACGAGTTCGCATTTCCCAACGACAAATATTCGCCCATTGATTAATCAACAAAGGCAAATCGCGATAACTCTGAATCCATTTACGATAGGCCGACCAAATAATAGTTTCACTGGTAGGCCGAACGACCAAAGGTTCTCCTAACTCTGCATCAGGATCTACCGTAATCTCCCCCGACTCCGTTGTTTTGAGACGATGATGGGTAACTACAGCACATTCCTTGGCAAAACCCGAAACATGTTCTGCTTCTTTGGCAAAGTAGTTAACAGGAATAAATAAAGGGAAATAGGCATTGCGATGTCCAGTTTCCTTGAACATGCGATCGAGCTGGGCTTTCATATTTTCCCAGATCGCAAATCCTTCTGGCCTGATGATCATGCAACCACGCACGCCAGAGTCCTCAGCTAACTTAGCTTTATCAACAATATCTAAATACCAACGGGAATAGTCTTCTTCTCGTTTAGTAATTCCCAATGAAGTAGCTTTTTTCTTTGCCATTGAAGTTATCCTTTTTGCACCTGTTTAAGTATATTGCAGAAGGAGAACACTTCGACAAAACATTATCTATTGTTGATCTTGGATGATGAAAATTGAGCAATTCTAAAATCTAACCTGCATTAATCATTAGGTCAAAGCCTATATAGGTAAGATTATTTTAGTACACTGCTAGATTTCGCTCATTTTCAGTTTATAGTAATTTAAGTTAACATCTCTCAATGAATAATCTTAAAAGCGATCGCCTTGATTTACAGCAAGAAGCAATTCTCGATCCTACTATTGAATTTAACTCTCCTGTCTCCGAATATATCACCCAACCTAAAGCTATTTTTTTAACTGGCGCAACAGGTTTACTCGGTTGCCATATTTTGACTGAGTTATTGAATAACACCACAGCAGACATTTATTGTTTAGTGCGTAGTAGCAAACCTGATGGTGGACAAGAGCGAATCGAGAAAAGCTTAAAGGCTTATAACTTTGATCAAACAGTAGAGCGATCGCGGATTATTCCCCTTGTCGGAGATTTAGGTCAGCCGCTATTGGGTTTATCCCCCGAAACTTTTCAGGAATTGGCAACCAAAGTCGATGTCATCTATCACAATGGAGCCTATGTTAATTATGCTTGCCCCTACGAAACTCTCAAGGCTCCTAACGTTTTAGGTACCGTCGAAGTCCTTAAACTAGCAAGTTTAGTCAAAACTAAAGCAGTACATTTTACTTCCAGTATTTCCGTATTCTTCAGTAAGGCTCATGGTTCGGCCAAGGAAATTTTCGAGACTGATATTCCCCAATATCATCCCAGTTTAAAAGGTGGCTATAAACAAAGTAAATGGGTCGCTGAAAAATTAATTGCTGCTGCGATCGCAAGAGGATTACCCGGTGCTATCTATCGCCCCGTCAGAATTATGGGGCACAGCCAAACAGGAGTCATGGGAAATGTCAGTGATTTGCTCATCACTTTACTAAAAGGCTGTATTCAAATGGGTAAATATCCCGCCGCAGCAACCAGTGTCAATTTAGTTCCCGTCGATTATGTAGCACAGGCGATCGCGGGTTTATCTCTGCAAACCACCTCTTTAGGCAAGGCTTTTCATCTATCTAATGCCCAACCTCTAGCTTGGCAAGAAATGTGGGCTGGGGTAAATTCTGCTGGCTATAAATTAGAAGAGTTGCCCGAGCCAGAATGGATGCAGGAGTTGGAGAAATTTGCCAATAAATATCCCGACAATGAAACCTTTACGCTGCTGCTATTACTTCTCAGTTCGCCCCATAAATTATTTACTGAAAAACCCTTATTCTGCGATCGCCAAACTCAGGAAGGCTTAGCTAATACTCCCGTTACTTTCCCACCTGTAGATGGAAACTTAATTGCCACCTACTGTAAATATTTCCAAAAAAGTGGATTTTTAAAGGAACTAGAAAAGAAAGATAAAAAGAAAACATCCGGCTTTTGGAAATCCATCAAAGGCAATATGAGTCGTCAGCGTCGGACTTCGATTAAACCATTTCCTCGCGAAGGAAATATTCCTCTTTCTTTTGGACAGGAAAGATTATGGCATATCGATAGTTTAAACCCTGAAAATACAGTTCATAATCTCCATGTGGATTATCAACTTGATGGCGAATTAGACATAGCTGCTTTAGAGAAAAGTATTCAAGGAATTATTGACCGCCACGAAATCCTACGCAGTTCTTTTCCCTTTGTTGATGGTCAACCAGTTCAGGTTATTGCGCCAGAAATAAAATTTAAATTAACAGTTATCACAGCAGAAGAAGGGGAAATCCAAAATATAATCAAAGAAGAATCTCAACAACCTTTTGACCTCAAACAAGCACCTTTAATTCGTTTTATCTTAATCAAGATTACCGATACTAAACATTATCTACTGCGAACAATTCACCATATTATTAATGATGTCTGGTCAGATACTATTTTACTCAAAGAATTAGCTAGTTTTTATCAAGCTTTTACTACCGAACAAGAGCCATCTTTACCAAAATTACCAATTCAATATGCTGATTTTGCCCAATTCCAACGTCAATGGTTACAGGGTAAAAACCTAGAGTCCCAAATCAATTATTGGAAAACTAAATTAAGTAGCAATACTCCCATCGTAAATTTACCAACTGATTATGCTTCTTCTTCGATCACGAGTTATCAAGGTGCATCTCGTTTAGTGACAATTCCTGCTGAACTGACCAAATCATTGAAAAGCATTAGCCATAATGAAGGAGTTTCTCTATTTGTTACTTTACTAACAGGATTCAACACTTTACTTTATCAATATTCTGGACAAGAAAATATTGTCCTATCTTCTCCTGTGGCAGGACGTTATTTAGTAGAAACTAAGAAATTATTGGGCTATTTTAGTAATATTCTTTTGTTGAATACGGATTTTAGTAATAATCCCACACTTCAAGAATTATTGCATCGAGTTAGTGAAGTAACTTTGGGAGCACAGAAACATCAGGATTTACCTTTACAAAAAATTGTCGAAGAGATTGGTATTTCTGATGGAATTGTTTCTCGGGCTATGTTTACTTTACAAAATGCGCCTAGTCAGCCGAAAGCATTGGGTAATGTGAAGGTTCATCTCTTGGAAAAAAAAGACGAGAAGAATGCCAATTTTGATATTTCTCTGTCTGTTAGAGAAGTTGATGATACTTTGACAGCATTATTCCGTTATAAAACAGATCTTTTTGCCGAATCGACTATTACACAATTAGCTGATAATTTTGTGAGTTTGCTAGCAAAAATAGCTGAGCAACCGGAGACTAAGTTATCTGATTTACCCTTGTTGGGAGAGAATATTGCTGCGGTTGAAAACCAGAAAGATTATATTGCTCCGAGAAATGAAACAGAGCAAGCGATCGCGGATATTTGGGCAGCGGTTTTAAATCTCAATAACATCGGAGTTCATGACAATTTCTTTGATCTTGGTGGTCGTTCGATCGCGATGATGCGAGTCTACAATAAATTACGTGGCATCTTTAATATAGAAATTCCGGTTATGGAATTATTTCAATCCCCGACTATTGAAGAAATGGCTAACTATTTGATAGTTTCTAATAGCAAATCTGCCTGATATAAAGCCAAACACGCGTAGAGACGTAGCATGCTACGTCTCTACGGGAATTTGATTAATCTCATCCCATTCAATCTCACAATAAAATTCCTGTAATACAAGCCGTCATAAAACAAGCGATAGAGCCAGCAATCAAAGCTCTAACACTCAATTTAGCTAAATCTGACTGACGCGAAGGCGCGATCGCACTGATCCCCCCAATAATAATCCCGATAGAACCAATATTAGAAAACCCACAAAGGGCATAAGTAGAAATTATCTGCGCTCTTGGGGAAATGGCAGCGCTAGCAATCAATTCTTTAAGATCTAAATAGGCCACAAATTCACTAATCATCACCTTCTTACCCAGTAATACCGCTACTTCCTGACAATCAGCCAAAGGAACGCCCATCAACCAGGCAACAGGAAACATCACATAAGATAAAATCCCTTCCAAGGAAAGAGTAGGTAATCCAACTTGTGCTCCTGCCCAACCCAAAATTGCATTCACTAAAGCTAGTAATCCGAGAAAAGCAATCAACATGGCTCCAACATTAAGAGCAAGTTTCAATCCATCTAAGGTTCCTGTAGTAATCGCATCGATCGCGTTAGTCGCCTTTTGTTCTATTGGCTTGAGTATTTTGCCCCTAGTTTGGGGTTGTTCTGTCTCGGGATAAAATAATTTCGCGATCGCCAAAGCTGCGGGAGCCGACATCACCGAAGCTGAGATTAAATGTTCGGCGGGAATGCCAAAGGAAATATAGGCGGCCATTACTCCACCCGCGATCGTGGCAAATCCCCCAGTCATTACCGCATGAAGTTCTGATCGCGTTAGCTCAGGTAAATAGGGTTTAATCATTAAAGGTGATTCCGTTGAACCAACAAAAATATTAGCCGCACAACTGAGAGATTCTGCCCCAGAGGTCTTCATCAGTCGCATCATGCCCCAACCCATCACCGCAACGATACGAGGCAAAATATTGTAATAGTAAAGTAGAGAAATAAAGGAAGAGAAAAAGATAATTGTCGGCAAAATCTTAAAAGCAATAAAATGCTCCGCAAAATTATCACCAAAGACTAATCTTGACCCCGCATCAGCAAAATCAAGAAATTGGCTGACCAGACTGCCCAAAAACTGAAAGACTGTTAAACCAATTTGAGTTTTAAGAATAATTATCCCTAAAATAAGCTGTAGACCGACACCCCAAATAATAGTATTCCAGCGTATCGCTCGGCGATTATTTGAGCCCAGA
>JBCCYD010000290.1:0-7747 GCA_039190385.1 Cyanobacteria bacterium P01_F01_bin.143
ATAACGAATGAGTTTGATACGATCGCGTATAGTTGTCAAAAAAGCCAAGTAGGAAAATTATTGCCCAACGCGCTTTATGTCCATACTGATGCTGTACCATTACTCGACCCAATATTACAACAATATGAAAAGGATGCCAGTAATTTAGCAGAAATTATTGAAAAGGCAACTATCATAAAATTTGCGCTTGATAAACCCAAAATATCCTATCTTTACTATCCCGATTTTGATTGCGACCCCCATCCTAAATTACAAAAAACCATTATCGTCGATGTACATAATCGACAGGTTTTTCAGCGGAACTATCAAAATGTTGCAAATCCGCCAATTCTGCATCGCAAAGAAACTTTTGTACATCGAGACTATCCTCTGTATCAGGAATTTGCCCAACTGACTGCTGAAGAACTTGCCTTGGGACTATTGGATAATGCTCGGGTTATTGGGACATTGCAACAATGGCAAAGGCTGTTATTTGATCATGGCTTAGATTTTGCGGGACATCATGTGGTTTGTCCGCTAAATAATAATTATGCTGTCAAAAAAGACTTTAATGTAGAGCAACCAGTAGTAGCATTACATCGTACTGAATTATCTCGTCCAGTTAGGATTGTTTTAGAAACGAAGTTATTAACTCCTGATAATAGTTTTTTCGATTATGGTTGTGGTCATGGAGAAGATGTTGCGCAACTTCGCGATCGCGGTTATCAAAGTCATGGTTGGGACCCCTATTATTGTCCCAAGAATCCGCTCAAAGCTGCTGATATTGTCAATCTTGGTTATGTCATTAATATCATCGAAGATGCCACAGAAAGAAAGAAAACTTTAGTTGAAGCATGGTCTCTAACCAAACAAGTTTTGATTGTTGCGGCGCAAGTTTTAGTTAATAATCGCAAAAAAGGTGTGTTGGCTTATGGCGATAGTGTCTTGAGCGATCGCGATGCTGCGCATAAATATTATGAACAAACGGAATTAAAAAAGTATATTGATAGGACTTTGGGTGTTAACGCGATCGCAGTTGACCTCGGTATTTTTATCATTTTCCGTAGTAGCAAACAGGCAGAAATATTCCGTTCTTCTCGTTTTGTTTCCCAACTCACAACTCCCAAAATTAATCGAGAACTCGCAAGCTTTGAAGCGTATCAAGAATTACTCATTCCTTTGATGAAGTTTTATAGCAAAAGAGGTCGTATTCCCATCAAAGATGAATTAGAACAAGAAGCCGAAATTAAAGAAGAATTCAAAACCTATCGTCGTGCTTTTAGTGCAATTTTACAATCGAGTAATAAAGCAGAATGGGATGCGCTCAAAGAAAAACGTCGTCAGGATTTATTGGTTTATCTCGCTGTAGGTAATTTTCAAGATCGTCCCACAATTCGCAAAATAGCTTCCGAAATTAAGGAAGATGCTAAAGCTTTATTAATAAGTTACAAGCAAGCTTGTCTCTTAGCAGATATTTTATTATTGGGCGCTAGTAACCTAGAAAAAATTGGTGAGCTTTGTCAAAATAGTCCTTTTGGAAAGCAATTAAAGGGTGCGCTGGCAATTCATGTTAGTGCTCTAGATAAACTGCCACCATTACTGAGAGTTTATGAAGGTTGTGCTAGTCGAGTTTATGGTCGTTTAGAGAATGCGAATATTGTCAAACTTTACTACAATCGACCCAAAGTTAGTTACTTATATTATCCTGAGTTTGATACCGTTGCCCATCCAACTTTAAAAACCACAATGGAAGTAGATATACAAAATTTAGCTGTTGTCTATAATGATATTTCTGACGAACCTAATCCGCCAGTTTTACATCGCAAAGATGCTTTAGTTGCTCCAGATTACCATCATTACCAAGAATTTTCTCGACTAATTCAGCAAGAACAAGAATTAGGGCTACTAGATAATTTTAATGAGATTCGTCGTCTTCAAGGATGGCAAAAATGTTTGCAAAATAATAAAATCACTATCTCTGGACATAAGATTTATTAGGAAGTCAAAAGTCAAAAGCCCTAAAGGATACCGCTCCGCATATCAAAAGTCAAAAGTTTCTTCAAGTGTTAATGATCAATGTTTAATGTTCAATGCTTTACCTTCCGGGTATAGATCGCAAAGTGAAGATTGTCGCCGAGAAATAGATTGGTTGCAATTTCAGAAGATTCGCCAATATAGTCCAACAGAAAGATTAGCAATTGCAGCAAATTCTATAAAAAATGCGCGACATTTTTCCTTGAAATCTATTCAACAAAACTTTCCTGAACTCAAAGGTGAAGCATTAGCCATCAAAGTAGCAAAAACCTGGTTACAAGAATATTATCCGCCTAACTATATTCCTTCTTTTGATGCTCCCATGGATTGGATACAGGATTCGATTAGTCTGGCTTCGGTGCTACATCAGATTTTGACGAAACTAGACGTATCCTATTATGTGACTGGAGGTGTTGCAGCGATCGCATACGGTGAACCCAGAACTACTCAAGACTTAGATATTGTAATTTATATAGATTTTTCTAACCTGTCTAGATTGGTTAGCGAATTAGAAAATAATGGTTTCTATGTCGCAGGATTAGATGATGTGGTAATTGGTAAAATATCGATTCTCCAAGTAACCCAAATAGAAACTATTTCTCGTGCTGATATTATCATTACGACTGATGAACCCTATGAGCAACTGAAAATTTCTCGTCGCCAAGTTTATAGCTTACCCGACGGTACAGATATCATAATTGCATCAGCTGAAGATATTATTCCGAGTAAATTAGCTTGGAGCCGCCAGAGCAAATCAGATAAACAATGGCGAGATATTTTAGGAATTTTGAAGACTCAAAGGGAAAGATTAGACTTTGATTATCTCAATCAATGGAGTCAACAATTAGAGGTTTATGATGAATTAGAAAAGGCAAAAAAAGAATCAGGACTTTAAGTTAACTTTTCTTTAACTCAATGTTCAGCCTTTCTCTAAGATTCAATCCTTTCTAGACAATACCGACTACATGAGAGTTATTAAATCTGATCTTGTTGCCCCCAGGTTCGGTTACTTCAAAAGCACTATGAATTCTACCTTTTTGGATTTCTGATGGCTGATAATTATGCTCTATTAATTCCTGACGCTGAGCTTCGAGATCCTCTACCATGAGATCAAAAGAAGCCTCAGCTGTCACAGATTCTTGAACCGACTTTAAGACTAGATGAGTACCACCGCGCAATTCCAAAATCGCCATTTCGCCAAAACGCCCTAATGAACGCATTCCAATAAGCTTGAGGAATTCTAACGTTGCATCTATTTTGCCAGTCTCCATAAAAACATGACCAATCCAAACCCCAGGTTTTTGGTTTTGAAGGGAAGCCGATGCTACAACCTCAGCTGAAATATTTGCTTTGCTCTGGTTCATAATATTTTGGGAAAATATCAAAGTTAACGATATATTAAGTGTGACATTTTTAGCCGATATTGAAGATTGAGAATCCCCGTACCTATAGGTCGGAAATTATGCCAAGCAAATTAATCATTAAAAAATGGAGAAGAGAAATAAACCCCAATGTCTTCTCTTCTCCATTAGCAATTAGCAATTAGCAATTAGCAATTAACAATCATTAACTAACTTCCAAAGCAATCTTAATTTCCCTAAGTGTTTCCTGCTCTTGGGGATCAACTTTGTTATCTGCCATGATTAACTTCTCAAGGATTGCGACTAAAACCTGTTTATCAACGGGTTTCATGCCTTTTTGTTTATCTTTAATTTCAGCCAATAAACGCAACTTCAACAGATCATAGTTTTGCGAAGCTTGACTTCCCACAAGTTCTTGAGATCTGATTTTCACAGCTTGAATCAGAGAAACGACATTTTCGCTCTCTGTTGCAGCCATCATTGATGCAGCTGTTGCTTTGTCGGATTCAACTATGTCTTGCAACTTCTGAAATTCCGAGTCATCAGCCTCTCCATCAGCACAAATAATCA
The DNA here is from genome assembly GCA_039190385.1 of Cyanobacteria bacterium P01_F01_bin.143. Classification (GTDB taxonomy): domain Bacteria; phylum Cyanobacteriota; class Cyanobacteriia; order Cyanobacteriales; family Xenococcaceae; genus Xenococcus. The sequence goes on from JBCCYD010000290.1 coordinate 3,945, forward strand.
TCACCACAGAATTAACAAAGCATACTCCAGTCGGATTACCTTTTAGGGAATCAACGAGCTTACTGAAAATTCCCATTCCTTTTTTTATAAAATTCATCTCAAAATATCCAAGAAATTATTTGATTTCATCATAAATCTTTATCTAGTAGAATATCAGAGATTTAACTTAATGAGGGATCTGGCGCATTATCTTCAAAATTATTATCGGTTAATTCAGAAGTTTGAATTCCAATAAAATTGACCACTAAATCATCACCGAGATAGATTTCATTACCGCGAAACTCATAATCATCTCTAGAGCCAGCAAGCTCCAATTTATCTTGTTCAAGATCAAAGTCCTTAATCAGAGCAAAATCACTAGTGCCATTCCCCAAATAGTAAGAGCCACGCTCATCGCCGATGATAAAGGTATCTCGACCTTCCCCACCCATGAGCACATCCCATTCACCGATGCCACGACTAATATCATCAGTGCCATTAAGAGTGTCATCGCGATCGCCGCCAAACAGGTCATCATTGCCACTGCTGCCAACTAAACAATCATCTCCTGCATTGCCGATTAGTGTATCGTTACCAGCTAAACCTCGAATATCATAATCTGATCGACTTGATTCGGCGACTAATGAATCATTATTATCAGTTCCTTCTAGTATTATTTTATTTTGAGTCGGAGGAGGAGAATTATTACCTTGAAAAACAATGATGTTTACCGTAGCTGTTGCTGTACCACCTCTACCATCTGCGATCGCGTATTCAAAGGTATCTCTACCAGTGAATCTGGCTGCTGGGATATAAACTAATCGATCATCGGAAAAATCATCAAGAGTGCCGTTCTGATTCCAACGAATTGTACCGCCATTGGCACTAGTTTTATCTGTATTCGGGAAATCGATTCTAATCTCATCACCGTCAGGATCAAAGTCATTATCTAATACTCTAATTCCGACCTGTGTGCCTGACTCTACTACTGCATCATCATCGATCGCTACTGGATCACCATTTATTGGTTGATCATCCTGACCAACCACAGTAATGTTTAAAATCGCAGTATCCGTACCACCATTACCATCATCAATAGTATATTCAACCGAAGTATCTTGAGTTTCTTCCTCTACTAAATCGTCAAAGTCGGAGTTCGGGTCAAAGTTGAAACTGCCATCAAAATAGATCTCAAAGATACCACCATCAGAACCTTCTAGAATAATACTATCAGTAAAGCTTTCTCCCTCAACTTCACTTACCTCCAAGTTGTCATTATCTGGGTCAGTATCATTCTCTAAAATTCCTAAAGCTGCATTTTCAATAGAAATAATTTCATCTTCATTGACTTCATAGAAATCGTCGTTGGCAACTGGTGCTTGATTATTATCAACTACGGTTATCAGAATGCGTTGGGTGTCCATTAAAGACTCGCCCCGAGTTGGTGCAATTTCTACAAGACCCCAATTTCTGGCTTGACTTCCTTGATCATCCCATTGGCGATGAGCTCCCCAATTCATTACCGCATAATCTTGATTGCCAAGGTAATCATTCGGTTCAAAATCTGCCCAATTAGTATAGGTTACGGCTTCGCCACTAACCCATTGAAAATCTCCTTCATGAGCTTTGTCGTTTAAACCAATCCAGAATTCTTCATGGTCAGAAAAAGCATGTTTAATCCATTGTTCTTCGGCAGCATCGTTAATTGTCACTAGATTGCCACCTATACTTTGAGCATGGGCTTGAGCTTCTTCCCAAGTAAGATTGGGATTGTCTAAAACGACATAAGCATGGCCATTATAGAATTTAGCTCCATGAGGCAGATGAGAAAATTCTAATTGTCCAGAGTCAGAAACTTTAACCTCAACATCATAGAGAATGCCAGAATCTGCTGGCTCTTGAAAGGATAGTTCCCCAGTATCGGCATCGATAGTAAAAGCATTGGCAAAGTTTCCTCCCGCGATGGAGTAATGCAGTCCATTGCCTTCGGTATCGCCATCGGCATCGATCGCATTTACATCTGTGACAAAACTCGTATCTGCTGCAATTTCAATCTGAACTTCGGCTGCGCCACCATTGCTGATAATTTCTGGGGCATTTCCCGAGAAATCAATTTCTGCTAGACCCCATATCCTTTGAGCTCCTGAGCTGTCATCCCAGATCCCAGGATGATTGCGATAATTGATATAGGCATAATCTTGATTGTCCAGATAATTATTTGGTTCAAAATCTGCCCAGCTAGTATAAGTTAAATCTTCGCCACTAGACCATCGGAAAACGCCTTCGTGATCGACATCATTAAGTCCAATCCAGATCGGCTCTGTGCCAAAGTTATCAACTATCCAGTGGTTTTCTGTGGCATCGTTAATCGTGACTAAATGTCCCCCAAGGGATTGAGCTGAGGATTCGGCTTCTTGCCATGTTGAATCAGAATTACCTAGTAATACATAAACTTTCTGATTGTAAAATCTAAAGGTATAGTTTCTGCCGAAATTTGTCATAGTTATGTAATTTTTGTTCCTCAAAATGGTTCACAGGTTTTGACGGGTATCTAGTAATTCTCATACGTTTGAAGTATGAAATGTGATACGTGGGGAAATAGAGAATTGGGGTATATTTTATAATTTTTTTATATTCTGCTAACAATACCAATTTCAATTCAGGAACACAAGAGCAAAAAGTTATAAAAGAAATATATCTGTCGGAAAAGGACACGCGATCGCGTTAATTATGTGACTTTGGATAAATGAACGATGATTCTCTATATTTTTAGGGCATTTGGTATTTTAAACTTAAGCTGAGCTACTGTGATCGTCGTAGAGATCGCGTTTATCCTACATTCCGCAGTGAAAAATTGAGTTATTTTTCTTTGACTTTCTGGTTTGCTTTAAGTTTTCGCTCACAGCCATAGTTTCTCTTGGGGGGTTAACCCCCCATATGCGGAGCGGTATCCTTTAGGGAACCCCCCACTGGTGCGCTACGCCCGCCCCAGGCCCCCAGCAACTCTCTTACACGTAAGTGGCATAAGTTTAGTTATGGGTCTATGATTTCGTTGGCTTCATAGTTTTTGATTTGAAAAGCTGTACCTTATTAATGCATGATTCTTGGTTTTTAACGCGATCGCTCTGGCGATCGCTAGTCAAAGAGTCACGTTCATATTCCCTATCAGCTTTAATCACAAGAGTACAAAATCAACTGGTAACAGATTAAAAATTTCTCTGAATATCATGAGTGTTTTTAGGAAGCTATATAATTATTTCTTATGCTAAATTATCAGTTAAGCAAGGTTATTCTCAACAAGCTTATATTTGACAAGCCGAAAAGAGTACTTGCCGAAATTCAGGGCCTGAAACCCTTGAAAATACGTTTAATTGCCGATAATTCCAACTATCGGCATCAGGGTAAAACTATTGTTTTGAAGTGTTTTGTTAGGAAAAATAATAAGTTTAAGTTATTAGTATTTATTGTTTATTTGATCTAGAAGGATTTGTAGATTATTTCTGGCTATCTTGGTCTTAGGATGATGTTCTCCTAATTTTATTTCAGCGATGTTTAATGCTTGTTTTAAAAAAGGTTCTGCTTTCTTATACCTCCCTTGTTCATAGTAGTGTGCTGCAAGGTTATTGAGGCTAGTTGCTACATCGGGATGTGATTCTCCTAGTAGTTTTTTTCTTAGTTCTAGTGCCATTGGTCACAAGTTAAGGAATTAGGAAATTTGTCAAGGGGGAAGAAAAATCATGTGAAACTACCAAGCAAAGAAGAGTTGAGTAATTGTAATTGCCCATGAGTAACAACCGAAAACGTTGCCTTGACCATGCAAAAAA
>JBCCYD010000291.1:0-7743 GCA_039190385.1 Cyanobacteria bacterium P01_F01_bin.143
ATGGGGATAAGTTCTTATCTGTGATTCAGGAATTTACGCGATCGCAAGCATTACCTAAACCTCTTCCGAGTAAGAGTCAAATGACGACTTTACAACTTCATCAACAGGGTCTAAATCCCGAAGAAATTGCTAATGAAAGGGGCTTTGCTATTAGTACTATTTGTACTCATTTGGGAGAGCTTTTAGAGATGAATCAACCCGTTGCTTTAAATCAATTGGTGAAGCCGGAAAGACAAAAGGCAATCACCGAAGCTATTTTTAAACATGGCGATCAATCTCTCAAAACCCTTAAGGAAGCTCTAGGTCAATATTACAGTTATGATGAAATTAAATTAGTTAGAGGATGGTGGCGTAGTCAACGCGATAATTAATTTTTTATTTTTGCAGCACCTAAATAAATTGTTGTAAAACTTCTTTGGTTGCTTGTCCTGTTTTTGCCCAACTGAATAATTTGGCTCGCTCTAAACTAAGATTGCTCAACTGCGATCGCGCCCCCTGATCTCCCCCAATCTCTGCCATCGCACTCGCAATCTCTTCCTGATTATGAGGATCAATCAACATTGCTGCATCCCCAACAACTTCAGGCAAAGAAGCCAAATTAGAAGTAATCACCGGAGTTCCACAGGCGATCGCCTCTAAAGCAGGCAGACCAAAGCCTTCCCAAAAAGTCGGAAATACTAACGAGATCGCATCACTAATAATCTGTGGTAACTCCTCATAAGATACATAATCTATAAACTTCACCTCCTCCTGAATATCTAATTCCAATACTTGCTGCTGAAGTTGGGGTGTAAATCTCTCATCAAAGGAACCCGCAATCCATAACTGATAGTCTTGCTTATTTTTCAGCCCAGCAAAAGCTCCAATCAAACCCTGAATATTCTTATAAGGATCATGACGACCTAAATACAAAAAATAAGGTTGACTAGTTTTTCTTCTTTCCCGAGGATAAAAATGCTCCGCATCATAAGCCAAAAGTATCGGCGTAATTTTACTCATCGCAATCCCATAAAAATCATGAATATCCTTGGCCGTAGCTTCTGAATTACAAATAATATGCTCAGCTTGCTTTAAAACCGAAGGCACAACATAACGAAAATAATTAGTTAAAGGAGAAAATAAATTAGGAAATCGCAGCGGAATCAAATCATGACACATCACCACATAACGAGCCTTACTATATAGAGGCGCTTCAGGAATCGGTGAATAAATCAAATCAGCATTAAGCTTTTGATATATCTGAGGCAGTTGCCATTGAGTCCAGAGCAAACGACGAAAATGACCTTTGCTTCCCTCTGCAGGAGTCATATTACTAGGAATGGAGTAACAGGAAAAATTATCTTGTTGTTGTGAAGATAATAAGATCGGATTAAGAGTAGATAAATGCTTGGCAATATTTAAAGCGTAATTTGATATTCCAGTAGGTCTATCAAAAATCATTGAGAGATTGACGAGAATCATTATTTATCAATTGAAAATTGCTATCGCTTGGCGATTATCTCTAAGCAGATAGCGATGTAACACTGATTAGAGCATAAGGGATACTAGACTGTTAACTATCATGTTATTTCTTTACGATACTTTACAATTCATAAGATCACAGTATAATTACTTAGATAGCTCACGAATATACATATCTAAGGATAATTTTAAATGCTTGAAATAGAAATTAACGATACTATCTTGTCAGCAAACTTAATTGAAATCGGTGATTTACCTGAAGAAATCACTGGTGAAATTAACGATGATCTAGCTCCTGAAGATGATGTAGATTTGTTTGAAGTAGAATTAAGTGCTGGAGATACGTTATTCGCCGATATTAATATTTCAACAGCTGATTCTGATCTCGATTCCGTCCTAAGTGTATTTGATGCCGATGGTAATCTGCTAGTTCAGAATGACGATAACTCGTTTGAGGATGAGGACGGCGAAATCGTCACTGAAGCCGAATCATTTCTGCAATTTGTGCCGATTCAAAATGGAACTTATTACATTGGGGTTAGCAGTTCCCAGAACTTAGAGTACGATCCAACTGTGGCAGGAAGTGGTAGCGGAGATAGTTTTGGTAGCTATAGTTTAGTACTTAGTGTTGAGGAATTCACGATCGATGATCTGGCTGCTGAATCCAACGATACTATCGATGAGGCTAATTTAATTGAACTTGATCTCGAAGCTCCTGTAACAGTGGCTGGGGAAATTGGCGATAACGCAACCTCAACTCGATTATCAGCTGAAGACGATGTCGATTTGTTTGCCGTGGAGCTGAATGCTGGAGATATTTTATCTGCCGATATTAATGCTGAAGTAATTGGTTCTGAGCTCGATGCAGTTTTAAGTCTCTTTGATGCTGAAGGTAATCTAATAACTCAAAATGATGGCAATTCTTTTATAATTGAAGAAGAAGAAGTAACTGAGCTAGACCCTTTCAGTCAATGGATTGCCCTTGAAAATGGAACCTATTACGTTGGGGTTAGTAGTTCTGATAATTTAGAATACGATCCAACTGTGGCAGGAAGTGGTAGCGGAGATAGTTCTGGTTTCTATCGTTTAGTACTTAGTATTGAGGAATTTGAGATCGATGAGCTTGCTGCTGAATCCAATGATATTATCGATGAGGCTAATCTAATTGAGCTTGATCTCGAAGCTCCCGTAACTGTATCTGGGGAAATTGGCGATAATGCAACCTCAATTTTCTTGTCCCCAGAAGACGATGTCGATTTGTTTGCGGTGGAATTGGAAGAAGGAGATATTTTATTAGCCAATATTAATGCTGAAGCAATTGGTTCTGATCTTGATGCGGTCTTAAGTATTTTTGATATTAACGGAGAATTGCTAACTCAAAATGACGATAACTCTTTTGAGGATGAGTTCGGTGAAATAGTTACTGAACTTGATTCATTTGCTCAGTTGAACGCGCCAGCCGATGGAACTTATTACGTTGGGGTTAGTAGTTTTGAGAACTTGGAATACGATCCTAATGTTGCAATCAGTAGCAGAGGCAGTGGGGACAGTGTTGGTTTCTATGATTTAGTACTTAGTTTTGGTGAGGAAATTCCAGTTGAGGAAGTGAATGAGGAAATTTCTAGTGATGACGTTATCCCAACAGATTCATAATTAACGAGTTTAAGTTAAGACAAGAATAACATCTCCGCTAAACTGTTTCCTCGGTTTAGCGGATTTTAGCGGAATTTTCTCAGCGTTCTAAAATTAGAGTTACTGGCCCATCATTCGCGATCGCGACTTCCATCATCGCACCAAATTTACCTGTAGCAATATGTAAACCGCTCTGGCGTAATTTCTCTACAAAGCGATCGTATATTTTCTCCGCAATCTCGGGAGATGCCGAACTGCTAAAGGACGGACGACGACCTTTCCGACAATCTCCATACAAAGTGAATTGGCTAACTACTAATATTTCTCCTTGAATATCAGTTACAGATTTTTCCCAACGATTACTATCAGCATCCCCAGGAAATAATCGCAACTCCAGACATTTACGAATCATCCAGTCAAGTTCAGCATCAGTATCAGTCGGGGATATGGCAACTAAAAGATTTAATCCCCGTCCAATTTCACCGATAACTTGCCCGTCAACAATTACAGAAGAAGATCGTACTCTTTGGATAACAACACGCATATACTCAGTTATCAGTTATCAATTAGCCATTAGCAATTAGCCATTAGCCTTTACTTTTACTTTGATTATTAGTTGACAGAGTAAAGCAATTATCGATTTGTTCTTTTAGTTTGTCATGATCGAGATTTTGGCCAATAAGAACTAATTGATTTTTTTTGTCGCCATTCCATTCTTCATCTTCGATGCTAAATCTTTTGCCACTAAGATGGAAAATATGGCGTTTGGGACTTTCATCAAACCACAGAATTCCTTTGGCACGAAAGACATTTCCTGGAAGTTGATTATCAAGAAAATATTGGAATTTCCTAATATTTAACGGCTTATCACTTTGAATCGAAAGGGAAGTGAAACCATCATTTTCTAAGTGATTGGAATGATGATGATGGTGCTCGTGATCATGATCACCATCATCGTGATGGTCGTGACTATGGTGATTATGTCCGTTATGCTCGTGCTCGTGATGGTCATGGTCATGGTCATGGTGAGCGTGACTTTCATGGTCGTGATGTTCATGATGTTCATGATCATGATGGTCGTGATCATGCTTCTCTTTAGCAGCAGCTTCCTCAAAATATTTATCCGACTCGAATAGCCCGACACTCATGATTAGAGGCAAAGCAACTTGAGATTTTTTAGTTCGTAGTATCCTAGCGTTAGTTTTAAAATCTCTGATTCTAATTTCTAACGAATCGACATCTGCTTCATCTACTAAGTCAGTTTTGTTGAGAATGATTACATCGCCATATTGAATTTGACTATGAGCGGCTTGGGAGTTGAAGAGATCTAAGCTGTAGTTTGCGCAATCCACCATGGTGACAATAGAATCGAGACGAGTCATATCTCGTAATTCTGTACCTAGGAAAGTGAGCGCAATCGGTAGCGGATCGGCAATACCTGTGGTTTCTACAACTAAATAATCAATTTTATTGCTTCGTTCAAGAATTGTATGAACTGCGTTTACCAAATCTTCGTTGATGGTGCAGCAAACACAACCATTGTTGAGCTCTATCATATTGTCATCGGTGGAGACAATCAATTCATTATCGATGCCAATTTCCCCAAACTCATTGACAAGAACAGCTGTTTTTAAACCTGCTTGGTTAGTTAAAATATGGTTGAGGAGTGTGGTTTTGCCGCTACCTAAAAACCCTGTAATGATGGTAACGGGTAAACCATGTTTTTGTACATCCATAGTTTTGGTAGTTTGAGTGTCAACTGTTGCCATAGCGATCGCGTCTAATTAAGTATTGTCAAAACAGCAAATTCTAAGCCTGATCGCTCATAATCTGCATTGCTCATATTCTTTATTATTATGACGCATTGATGCAACACTAGAGTTTTAAGACAATCGTTACATTTGCTACAAGACATAAACAAACACAGTTAATCGTAATTACCATAGAGTTAGATTTATTTTTTACGAGAAGGAAAATCTTTAAATTGCGTGATTGGAGTGAAAGTCAGATGTCTGAATCAAGTTATCTAGTTAATCAAGATCAAATACCCTCGGGAACAATAATTAATAATCGTTATTTGATTCAACAAGTTCTTGGACAAGGTGGTCTGGGCAGAACCTATCTAGCTTTAGACACTCATCGTTTCAATGAAGCCTGTGTTCTCAAGGAGTTTGCCCCTCTCGGATCAGGAAAATATGAATTAGAGAAATCACGAGATTTGTTTAAAAGAGAAGCAAAAATATTACATCAGATTACCCATCCTCAAATTCCCAAGTTTTTAGCTTGTTTTGAAGGCCATAAGCGACTATTTTTGGTTCAAGAATTTGTCACTGGCAAAACCTATTCTGCTTTACTACAAGAACGACAACGCAACCAGATAGCATTTAGCGAAATGGAAATTGTTAGATGGTTGTTGAATTTATTGCCAATTCTCCAATATATTCACGATTTAGGAATTATTCATCGTGATGTTTCGCCTGATAATATTATGCAACCCGATGGTCAAGAGCTTCCTGTTTTAATAGATTTTGGTGTGGGGAAACTGACTAATACAACTCCTCTAGAATATGGACAAACGGGCGTAACCAACCATTCCTATGTGGGAAAAATGTCTTTTGTTGGGAAAATTGGTTATGCTCCTCGCGAACAAATTAGTATGGGTCGTTGTTCTCCTAGTAGTGATATTTATGCTTTGGGTGTAACTGCTTTGGTGATGTTGACAGGGAAGGAGCCAACGGCTTTGTTGGATCAATATTCTTTGGAATGGCAATGGCATAAGTTCGTCGAGGTTAGTCCGCAATTGACGGCAATTCTTACCCAAATGACTGCGGAGCGACCATTGGAAAGATATCAATCAGCCCAGGAGGCTCTCGAACATATTCAATATAATTATCCTGTAGAGCAATATCCTTCTTTGGCTCAAACTGTTCCTCACCAATCTGCACCAATCAAACCTGCTTTTGAGGAAGAAGATAAGACTTTAATTGTTCAAAATGTAGTTCCTCCTGCACTAGTAAGCCCTCAAAGAAAAGCTGAAAAAGTTTCTTTTGCTAAAGAGGTTAAACAGAGTCAGGAAACAATGCAGAAGACAATGATTGTGAGTAATGAATTTATTACGCGATCGCCTCAGAGCTCTGGGAATTTACAAAATCAAAAATCACCACAAAACACTGCACCAACCAGTTCTGCTTCTGTAAATAGAATTGATCCTAATTTTGTTAAGCGTTGTGAACAAGAATTGGCCTATTGTATTGGTCCGATGGCTAATTTTGTCATCGAAGAGGTTTTGGAAGAGCAACCATCTTCTAATCAGGAATTAATGGAAACTTTGGCCGGACAAATTCCTGATGTTAAAAAAGCAATGGAATTTAGAAAAAGACTTTTGGGGAATTGATTAGTGTCTCTGCGCGTAAGTCCTAAAGGATACCGCTACGCGCCCCGAAGGAAGTCCTTTAGGGCATATCAAAAGCTCTTGACAGGGAAGTCAAAAGTCAAAAGTTAAAAGTTAAAAGTATCTTGTGACGAATATTTTAGAATTTGCAAATGAGTATTGTATTTATGCCCATGCCCGCTAGTTAGTTGAATTAGCGATCGCGAATTTATCACATTATTAATGATTTTATATGAGTATCAAGCAGAAAGAGAATATTCCAGAACATTTCAAAAAAAAGATCCAGAAAGCGAAATATAAAAAGACTGAAATATTAAATTTAAGCAGTGATAATTACAGTCAAGAAAAATTAACTTATATCCCAGAAGTAGTTTGTAAATTAAAACATTTAAAATCCTTAAAGCTAAATAATAATCAATTATCTTCTCTTCCAAAATCCTTTGGTAACCTGACGAACTTAACCAATCTGGATTTATCGAATAATCAATTATCTTCTCTCCCAAAATCTTTTGGCAATCTAACAAAGTTAACTAATCTATATTTATCAAATAATCAATTATCTTCCCTCCCAAAATCCTTTGGTAATCTAACAAAGCTAACTCACTTAAAACTATCAGATAACCAACTATTTTATCTACCAACATTTCTCAGTAATCTTACAAATTTATCTACATTAGATCTATCCTATAATCAATTATCTTTTCTTTTAGACTCTTTTGGCAAGTTTTCTAAGCTAAGCATATTAATTTTACATGGAAATAAATTATCTTTTCTCCCAGAATCTTTCGGTAAATTATCCAACCTAATAATGTTGGATTTGCATGGAAATCAACTGTCTTTTCTACCAGAATCCTTCTGCAAATTAGCCAAACTAGATGTATTATATTTGCATGGAAATCAGCTATCTTTTTTACCAGGATCTTTTGGTGAATTAGCTAACCTAACCAAATTATACCTATATGGAAATAGTCTCTCTTCTCTTCCAGAATCCTTTGGAGATCTAGCTAATTTAATCGAATTAAACTTGTCACGAAATGAGTTATCTTTCCTTCCAGAATCTTTTGAAAATCTTACTAGCTTAACTCATCTGTATTTAGCAAAAAACCAATTGTCTTTTGATCTATGCTTTACCCATAAGTCTCTAAAGAAAGATGGGAAGAAGGATGTAGCCGTTTCCAAGTAGAAGCAATATCATGCAATCGTGACAGTCCTCGCCAAAGAGTTTTAACTCCAGGAAAACCATCATGTTTACGAGCTAA
>JBCCYD010000292.1:0-7738 GCA_039190385.1 Cyanobacteria bacterium P01_F01_bin.143
GTTTTATAATTGGTCTAACAATTCAGCAAAAGCTAATAGTTCACTTTATTTTCTAATTCATTTAATTCTAAGCGAATGCGCCTAGCAACGACTAGGTAGCGTTCAATCACAAAAGTACGCCCTCTTGTTCGATATTAGCTAATAATGCAGGATTACAAGTTTCTATATCTACTAAGTTTACTTCAATTATCTCGTCTAAATCCCTCACCGCTTCCATCGCCCGCAATGTTTCATGAGGTGCAATTCCCCAAGCTGCAATATCAACATCAGACCACAGGGTAAAACAATTATTCCGTACTAAAGAACCAAATATCATTACTTTTGTCGCTTTAAACTGCTCTTTCAACAATAGAGCAGCTGACCGTGCTAATTCCCAAGCACGTTTTTGTTTCTGTATCCTTTCAGGTTTACTTTCTTGCCACTTTTGTTTTGCAGCAGCCCGATACATCGCTATTTCTCTTGGAGTAAATTTAACACTCACGGAAAAAATTTTTGATTAGATAAACTGAACTTAAATATACTAATATGAGTATATAAGATTAATACAATTATTCTAAGTGAATCTTACCCGATCGCCCCTCTACTATGCCATGCGACCAATTAAATTGAGTTTGTTTCAGGCTTTTCGCCGTAGTCTAGTTTTAGTAATCCAAGCTGCACCAAATGAATTACGATATCTAGTGCTTCTTAGCTTAATTAGCGGAGCCGGTTCCCCGATCGCGCTATTCCTCAACAAAATAATCATCGATGAAGCATCACGTCTTCTCGGACAAGGAACCAGTAATAATCCGATCGCCCTAATGCTACAAGAACCATTATTGCTATGGACAATTGGGAGCTTAATTGTAATAAATTTACTAAGTGACTCGACAAACTCAATGACTAATCTAGCCTTTGCCAATATGCGCGATCGCGTTCAGGGCTTTGCGCAAAAAAGAGTTCTTGATAAAGTTGCTAACTTTGAAGATATTGGTCTATTTGAAACCCCAAAACTATTAAATCTAGTTCAATTATCCGAACAAGGAATAGAAAGACTAAAACATTTATCATTTATTATCATCACGACCTTAAATGGGCTTTTTATTTTAATTCCAGCAGTTCTACTCTCAGGCGCGATCGCTTGGTGGATACCTTTAGTCATACTACTTTCTATTGCCCCCTCAGTTTATGTAGAACTGAAATATCGTAAACAGAGTTGGGTTATTGAAGAAACTCAAGCTGGGATTTTTCGCCAGATGAACTTGTACAGAAATGTTTTGACAGGTGAAGTCTATGCCAAAGAATTACGTTTATTTAACCTGCAATCTTTATTTCTCAATCGCTGGCAAAGACTATTTAGTCAGATGTTTCAAGCTATGCAACGAGTTCGTCGTCAAGGAACAATCATGGTTATTTCCTGGTCGATTCTTAGTGGATTAGGCATTGCCTTACCTTTTATTTATGTCGTCCAAGGAGCTTTAGCAGGAATTTATACTCTAGGAGATTTAGCCCTCTATTCTGGTTTGATTTTACAGATGCGTCAGAGTCTATTTATTCTGATCAATAATGGCTCCGATTTGTATGATGTGGTCTTAGGAACTAGTCCAGTTTTTCAACTATTAGAGCTGCAACCAAAATTACATTTAGCTCTGCCTTCAGAAACCAAGAAGTTCCCCGCAAAAATTACAGGAATCAAAATTGAGAATTTAACATTCTCTTATCCAGGTAGCAACAAAAAAGTTTTAGATAATATAAATCTTACAATTCAACCACAAGAAATGATTGTCTTGGTAGGAGAAAATGGAGCAGGAAAAACAACTCTTGCTAAATTGCTCTGTCGTTTGTATGACCCAATAGATGGCAATATTTTCTGGAATGGCCAAAATTTACGAGACTTTGACTTAAAAGAGTTGTATTCGCAGATTGCAGTGATGATGCAAGACTACACCAGATTTCCGACTACTGTCAGAGAAAATATTGGATTTGGCTACTTGCCTTTAATAGAAGATGAGCAAATCTTAAAACAAACAATTGAACAAGCAGAAATGACCAACGCGATCGCAAATTTACCTCAAGGGCTAGAAACCATCTTAGGCAAACAATTAGAAGGAGGCGTAGATCTTTCGGAAGGGCAGTGGCAAAGAATCGCGATCGCAAGAGCATTAATGCGGTTACCTTTTGTCAAACTTTTAATTTTTGATGAACCCACAGCTGCTCTTGATCCAAAAACAGAATATGAAATTTATCAGCTCTTTCGCCGTATTGCTGCCAATAAAATTTCTTTTGTGATCTCTCATCGATTAGCTTTAGCAAAAATGGCAGATCGGATTATTGTTCTGGAAAATGGCAGAATTATCGAAATGGGAAACCATGAGCAACTTATGGCTATAAATGGACAATATAAACTGATGTTTACCAGACAAGCTAGTAAATATCAGTACTAAAGTTAATAACTAAAAAGTAGAGCTAATTCTTGAACTAACCCTACTTTTTTCAATGATTACTGGTCAATGATCAATGTTTATTTGTGAATCATTAAATATTGTCCATTGCCTAAAAAATCACCTTGTCCTGCTTCAAAGTAGGAAATGCACCAGAGAAGATACAGTCTCCAGATTCGTCTAAATCTAGAATATTTCATGCCAAAATCTAAAGTCTTTATCACATCTTGATGAGCATCAAAGTTTGTTAACCAATTACGAAAAGTTTTTGCGTAATTCATCCCATGCATATACCATGTATTAATTGTTTTAAGATCTTGATTACATTTGGGAATGAAATCGTAGCGCCATACTCGCGCATAGGGAAAAACATAGTTATGAATGAAAGGCGCCATTATATTATTAGGCAAACGAACACTGAAGATATGAATAAAAACTTTACCTTCCGGTTTTAAAAGAGAAGCAATTTTGGCAAAAGACTTAGTTAAATTCCCAATATGCTCGAACACACCAAGAGAGATGATTTTGTCAAATTTTTGAGTAAAAACAACATCATTAAAATCCGCTTCGCAAAGAGTAAATCTATCCGGACTCAAATAACTATTTGGTTCATTCATTTGTTGACGAATATATTCGCATTGCTCATGGCTCAAGTTCAGTCCAGTTACTTTAGCTGAGGGGAATTTGTGCAAAATATAGTTAGCAGAAGAACCCCAACCACAACCGATATCTAGAATTTCATCTCCATCTTTAATCTCTGCTTTGATAATCATATCCTCTAGCATGGCAATCTGAGCTTCCTCTAAATTGGAAGCCCCCTTGGACCATAATGCCATAGTGTATTTAGGATACATAAGGTCACTTTTCCCCAACATTAGTTGGAACATTTCTGCTGGACGATTGTACTGAATATCCATTAATTCTTGTGAACCTTCCGCCAGGCGATCGCTTTCTTGAGCAACCCAATTATAAGCAATCATCAAATGAGGAGCTTTTTTATAAAAGAATTCAATGATATTGGTTAATAGTTTTAGACACAAAACATCAGGAATTTCTAAGCCATTAATATAGCTTTCTGCAAAAAACATTTGCATCCCATTAACAGGTTTAACCATTAGAGGATTATATTTTCCGCTAACAGTATTGTGCTGAATATCCTGAATGTTAACTGATACAGAATTCTCTAATTGTTTAATATTGTGTGAAGAAGTCATGGTTGTTATTCCTCCCAAAAATATCAAAATAAAGTTAAAAGTGAAAGCTTTTATTCTTCAGTTGTGGGACGCAAATGTATGTTTTAGCTCGATGAAATATCTACTGCTGTTTGTTGCTGATTATCTGTAGATTCGGTTGAGCAACTTCGACAGGGATGACCAAACCAAGCTCTTTCTTCCTGGGTGGCCGTATATTTAGATTCTAGGACTTTGGTAACATCTTCCACTGTTCCATTAGCTGCTACCCAGTCACCCGAAACATCAGGAAAATCGATTTGGCAATTTTCACATTTTTTCTCAGAATAAAAGCGAATTGGACACCAGAAAGATTCCACATTGCGTAGCATTTCGGTTCCTAATGACCAGACTCCTGTCATCCAATCACAATAGAGACACCAAATTAAATCGTAGCCAACTAATCCTTCAAACTTATGTCGTGAAACATTTACCCAGTCTTTCGCTTCATATTTGGGTAAATTTATTAACTTAGTCAGCGGTGGATAAACAATTACTTCCGTAAAACGGACTAGCCAAAAAAGAGGAATTGCCAAGGCAGTAATCCAAACCGCTAAATGATTCTGCCATTTGCCGACTATGCTACTTAACGTGCGATGAATATTGGCTTGTTTTAATTCCTTAGCGTGAGTCAATTCATGGGCAAAAATCCAGAGCCACAGAGTCGTTAATTCTGCGAGCAAAGCAATTCCTAATCCTTGCCAACCCGATGCTAGAGAGCCAACAGTCACAGGGACCAACATAAAATAGGCTAATGCCAAATCGATACCTGGAGCGGCACAAAACCAATCAGACATTTCCTGACCCATTTTCCCCAGACGGGGCAATAAATGAAGAAATCCGACGCCGATAATTAGTGATGCAACCAATCCAAGATATAAGATTACGAGTTGACTCATTAAAATATTCTCCTCTAACGTTATGGCGATCGCTTTTGGATCGCCGAATGCAATTTCAATCTTGTTACTATTAGGCTAACGAAGGAAGTTTTAGAGAGTTAAAAATCTTGACAAATTTCAATAAACTTGAGTAACGGGATTAATGTCATGCAACAGCAAGCTCTTCCACATCTCATAAAACTCATGATGCAACCCGAGTTTTATCCTCATCCAGTTATTGAACCAATTGAGCTGATTCAAACTCATATTTCCTATGTGCTGCTAACGGGAGATTATGTCTACAAAGTTAAAAAGTCTGTAAATTTCGATTTTCTCAATTTTTCCACTCTTGCTGCTCGACATCATTTCTGCCAAGAAGAATTGCGACTGAACCATCTTTTGGCCCCAGAAATTTACTTGGAAGTTTTACCCATTACTCAATTTGATCAAAGGTTTATCTTGGGTGGCGAGGGTGAACCCCAGGAATATGTTTTGAAAATGCATCAATTTCCTCAAGATGCTTTGTTGAGTCAAATGCTCAAACAAGGAAAACTGACTAAAGAACTTATGGAGCAATTGGGATGGATTGTTGCTCGGTTTCATTTGCAAGCCCAAACTAATGAGTATATTCGCAGTTTTGGAGAAATTGCTCAAATCCAAGATGCGATCGCGAAAAACTATCAACAAAGTCAAAAGTATATCGGCAGTCTGCAAACTCAACAACAATATCATGATACTAAGAATTTCAGCGATCGCTTTTTCAACTCACAAGCAGCATTATTCAAACAGCGACAGAAAAATAACTGGATTCGCGAATGCCACGGAGATCTCCATCTGGATAATATTTGCTTTTGGCATGATAGGATTCAGCTCTGCGATCGCATTGAATTTAATGAACCATTTCGCTTTGTTGATGTCATGTATGATGTGGCTTTTTTGGTTATGGATCTCGAAGCCGCAGGACAAAAAGAATTAGCAAATATTTTTCTCAATACCTATATCGAACAAACTGGTGATTGGGATGGTTTAGCTGTACTTCCTTTATATCTATCGCGACAGGCTTATGTACGAGCCAAGATCAATTCTTGGCTGGGAGATGATCCGACTTTCACCCCAGAAAATCAGCAGCAAGCCAAAGATAAGGCCAGAAATTACTACCATTTAGCTTGGGAATATACAAATGGGCACCAAGGAAAATTGCTCTTAATGTCGGGAGTCTCTGGTTCTGGCAAAACTACAGTCGCCAGAAAACTCGCCAATAGTTTAAGTGCAATTCATATTCGTTCAGATGCGGTGCGCAAACATTTATCGGGAACTCCTTTAGATCAACCTGGATCTCCAAATATTTATACGTCCGAGATGACAAACCAAACCTATGGGCGGTTATTAGAATTGGGGATTACGTTAGCGAATCAGGGTTTTACTGTGATTTTGGATGCTAAATACGATCGCCAGGCTTTACGCTCAGCTGTGGTTACTCAAGCGAAAAATAACCAAATCCCTTTAGAAATTATTTTTTGTACTGCACCAGATGATGTCTTACGCGATCGCCTTTTAGCCCGCACAGGTGATATTTCCGATGCCACGGTTGATTTATTGGAGTCTCAGAAAAAATCCTTTGAAGCTTTTACCGAATTAGAAAAGCCTTTGGTAAATTTAAGCTCAATATAAACAACATCATGTACTTAAACTTGATCACATTCAACAAAATATTCGTATGATTTGAGATCTAACTCTACATTAAGAATCTTTTGCAAATAATTTATCTGTTCGGAAGAGTCTACTAAATAGCAATCATACATTGGGTTGTCTGCGGAAATCCCAAACAGTTGTTGCAAACGTTCAAGACTAACATTAGTTATAGTTGTTTCCCCTACAAAATTATCGCTTTCTTTCTCAAACCAACGAAGGATTCTCATAGTTCTTGATTTTGATTTCACCTGATATCAATTTAGAAAATACCTGATACACATAAAACCCCGTAAGGGCGAACGGCCGTTCGCCCCTACTTTTGCGTTAATTAACCTGAGATAACGTCGTATTTTGGTAATAATGAACTAATATCTGATGATAATTAATACCTTGTTTTGCTAAATAATAAGCCCCCCATTGACTCAAACCCAAACCATGACCAAATCCTCGGCCATAAACTTGAACTTCACTACCTTGGGTATTAACTCTAAATAGAGTACTGCGTAAATCAAGAATTTTGCGTAATTTTTTGCCGCTAATTTTTTGCGTTCCGCGATCGCCAACAACTTTCATCGTCACAACCCTGCCTTGAGGAGTCGTTTTTTCCGGGATCATTGTCTTAACTTTGCCTACTCCCCCAATCAAATTAGCAAGTTGACCAATAGAAAAGGTTTTATTCCATTCAAAGACCGGAGATTGGTGATCATAATCAACCACACCTCGTAAATATGGCAAGGGCGAGGTCCAAATATCCTCGACATTTTCCGTATGTCCGCCAGAAGATGAGTGAAAAGCGGCCAAAATCACATTGCCGTTATAGGTCATGATTTGTCCTGCGGTACTATTCACGGCCTCGTGAGTAGTCAGATATTCTGTATCCAAGCCTTTATATACTTGGGTCTTTTGGGTGGTATCCAAATCATAAAGACTATTGCTCTGGGTCTTTCGCTTATACAGAGCATAGGAGCGAGCTGCCACCGCCTGAGCTTTCAAGGCTTCAATTGGCCAACTAGAAACTGCTTCTGCTCCCACGACACTATAGAGATAATGTTCTAAATCAACATGATTAATCGCTGTAAGTTGATTGCCATTATTGACTAATTGAACTTTGCCACGATACCAGCGATCGCCAATCCAGACATAACCATTTCCTGTGGGTTCAACGGTAATTGTTCCCCCCTGAAGTTTTTCCAAACTCACTTTACCGCTACTAGACTGAGCAGAAATAGCTGACATGGGACTCAATTCGCCAATTGTCCGTCCTGTTTGATCTTTAACGATCGCAGATGTAGAACTACCAATTTTAATATTCTGAGTATCTTTCTTAATCGCCACCCTTAAATCGATTGCCTGAGCAGGCAGAACAAATATGACCCAAAGTAACAAAGACAGCAACCAATGAGTTTTATTTGTTAAAGCTAATTGTTTAAACGTAGACCAGGAGAAAGTTGTATTTTGATTTTTAATAGTCATAGAGCAAATCAGTTATCAGTTATCAGTTATCAGTTATCAGTTAACA
>JBCCYD010000293.1:0-7724 GCA_039190385.1 Cyanobacteria bacterium P01_F01_bin.143
GCTAGGACATATAAGGATTTAGCTTTAGCGATCTCGAAAGCTTATTCCCAAGTATCTTTGAAAGATATTCGTAATTGGTTTGCCCATTCCTGTTACTGTATCTCACCATTTTGAGAAGGGCTATACGTCTGAAATAATTACAGAATCTTTAGCAATAATACTTATTAAACCTGCATTTCCCTGGCCACGAGTATTTCCAATTATATTAGATCTTCCTGTTATTTCGATAGTATTAGCTGAGAGAGTTATTGTTCCTGCGTTTGCTGTTATGTTTGCTCTCACTTCGGCATTAATTAAACTCCTGTCATCTATGGTAATTTTTTCACTAGCATTAACTAATATTTCCCCAGTTTGAGTATCAGGAGTGATTGAATTTGAGGTTACTGATATTCTAAGCCTACTAGAACCAACTTCTCCAGCTTCAAGATTGAAATTGCGAGCGTTGATAATGATACTTCCACTACCATTTCCCGTAGCATCTATATCAGAACTATTTCCTAGAGTGATATTAGCTCTTACTCCATTTTCAGGAAAGCTTAAGTTAGCATTGCCATCAAATATGACTATTCCTGCTGAAGACAAACCTCCTAATTCAATCTTTCCGCTTCTGGCAGTAGCATCACCATCGTCAAAAGTAATATCCCCACCTACTAAGGTTAAACTTTCCCCCGAAGGCACCCGTAAACCAAAATCATCAATTATAGAACGGTTAATAATGTCTCCAGGATTATCCCGAAAACTTAAACCAATAGGAGCATTAATCGTAATCAAAGGAGGATTAGCTAAATCTGTAGTGCTAAATTCACCATCAGGAAAGATAATACTGTCGGCTGTACTACCGAAGAAAGAACCACCAATATCTAATCTGGCACCTTCGCCAAAAATAATTCCTGCTGGATTAATCAAAAATAGATTGGCTGTGCCATTTGCTCCAAGCACTCCATCAATGTTAGAGATATTGCCGCCAGTGACTCTAGAAAAGATATTAACTACATCTGCTGAATTGTTGAAAAATGCCGAACCATCTGTAGGGACGGAGAAATTACTAAAACTATGAAATAAATTACCACCAGCGCGATCGCCCTGCCCTATAGAAAAATCATTTCCATCAACATTAACCGTAGTGCTTGTAGTGCCATCGGGAAAAACTTGTGCCGTTACTGAGTTTAAGAAAATTCCCTGACTAAGAGTACAATAGCCCAAGGATAACAGTAGCGAAGATAGCTGTTTCATCTTGTTATTTTTCCAGCAAATCAATAATTTAATTTCGTTCTCAGTAATTATACAGAGACAAACTGGGATAAATAGGTAGTCTCAAACACTATTTACATAAATTAACTTGATCTGCAATTAGCAATTAGCCCACCAAATGTAATACAGTAAGAGATTGCTAGGCTTTCTTACTGATATCTTCTTTAATGTCTGTTGTAACCACTAAACCCGTCAACCTCAACTTCCCTTTAACTGCTGTCGTTGGACAGGAATTAATCAAACTTGCCCTCTTGCTAGCAGCAGTCGATCCACAACTAGGAGGAGTCGCGATCGCAGGTCGTCGGGGTACCGCCAAATCCGTCATGGCGCGAGGAATTGACGATTTATTACCCCCAATAGAAATCATTAAAGATTCTCTCTACAATTGTGATCCCACTAACCCAAGTTCCTGGGATGATGAGACAACATTTAAATATGGCAATACTCCCCTAGAAGATATTCCCACTCAAATTATTCGTTCTCCCTTTATCCAAATTCCCCTAGGAGTCACAGAAGATAGATTACTTGGTTCAGTTGATGTTGAAGAATCGGTAAAACGAGGTGAACCCGTATTTCAACCAGGGTTATTAGCCCAAGCCCATCGCGGAGTATTATATATCGACGAAATTAATCTCTTAGATGACCAAATTGCCAATCAATTACTAACCGTTCTCACCGAAGGACGGAATGTAATTGAACGGGAGGGAATCAGTTTTCAGCATCCTTGCCAACCCATTTTGATTGCGACCTATAATCCCGAAGAAGGAAATTTACGAGAACATCTTTTAGATCGGATCGCGATCGCCTTATCAGCCGATGCCATACTCTCCTCAGAACAAAGAATCGAAGCCGTTCAACAGGCGATCGACTATAGCAATGCCCCTCAAGAATTCCTCGATGATTATCAAGAGCAAATCGAGACTGTCAAAACCGATATTATCTTAGCAAGAGAATGGTTAAAAGACGTCAACATTACCCATGACCAAATTCTCTATCTAGTCCAAGAAGCTATCCGAGGCGGAGTAGAAGGGCATCGCGCTGAGTTATTTGCCGTGAGAGTTGCCAAAGCCGCCGCTGCCTTGGAAGGTCGTAATTATGTTACCGCCGATGATCTTCGCAAAGCCGTTGAACTCGTAATCATTCCTCGCGTCACAACCATTGAAACTCCCCCTGAAGATGCGCCCCAGCCGCCCCCACCACCACCGCAACCTCAAGATAATTCGGAGCCAGATCAAGATGATGAGCCAGATGAACCCGAAGAGGAAGAGCAGGAAGAAGATCAAGAGCAAGAACCACCAGCAATTCCCGATGAATTTATTTTTGATATCGAAGGCGTGGTGCTCGATCCTAGCGTGTTAACTTTTGCCCAAACCATGCAGCGTCAAGGGAAATCTGGGGCGAGAAATCTAATTTTTTCTGAGGATCGCGGACGCTATATTAAACCAATGATTCCCAAGGGAAAAGTTAAAAGAATTGCCGTCGATGCCACTTTGCGTAGTGCCGCACCCTATCAAAAAGTGAGAAGGGCACGAAATCCCGATCGCAATGTGATTGTGGAACAAAGTGATCTACGCTCCAAGAGAATGGCGCGCAAAGCAGGATCTTTGATTGTCTTTGTTGTCGATGCTTCAGGTTCGATGGCTCTAAATAGGATGCAATCAGCCAAGGGTGCCGTGATGCGACTGTTGACAGAAGCCTATGAAAATCGTGATCAAATTTCTCTGATTCCTTTTCGGGGTGAAAGAGCAGATGTTGTGTTACCCCCAACCCGTTCGATTACCATGGCACGAGGCAGATTAGAATCTTTGCCTTGCGGTGGTGGTTCTCCGTTATCTCACGGTTTAACCCAAGCAGTGAATGTGGGAATTAATGCCCAGATGTCGGGAGATATTGGTCAGGTGGTGATTGTGGCCATTACCGATGGACGAGGAAATATTCCCTTGTCTCGCTCTTTGGGAGAGCCGCCTGAAGAGGGAGTGAAACCAAATATTAAGGAAGAATTATTAGAGATTGCCGGAAAAATTCGAGCTTTGGGGATGAAATTATTATTGATTGATACAGAGAGTCGTTTTGTTTCTACGGGTTTTGGCAAAGAACTGGCGAAAAATGCTGGGGGAACTTATTATCACTTACCGAAAGCTAACGATCGCGCGATCGCGGATATGGCCAGGGGCGCAATTTCTAATCTGTAGTCACGACTTGGCAAAATTAGGGTAATAGTGAGTCAAAGGTTTTAGGGGTTGACGCTCCTCGACCTGAAGGACGAGGATTCCTGCTTCTTCCAGATTGGGTTTGTCTAGATTTAAGACACGTCCTAAACCCCCGTCCAGATTCCCCTCTGCAGGCAATTAAACTGAGGTTTCTGATCTCAGCTACCGTCCGCCCGACGGGTAAAAATTCCAACTATACGTATAGGTGAAATATTCCTAATTACGGCAAGATTTTTACACAACCACCGAATCTTTTTCTACAAGATTGTTTCTTGATTGCAACCCCCTAACCTTGATTGTCTAGGTACGTCTGAGTCTTCTAGAATTTTGATATGTACCAGTTCGACTCTCAGACAGCCTACGTCTGGATTTGGAATTATTATACAATGATCAACAACCTTAGTTTGTGAAGATTTTACGTCTAAAGTGCAAACTATAACGTCGTAAACGACGGGGTTTTAGACCCATGATCTCAAGGACAACGGAATTTAATCTTAATTTAATCTCAGTAGAATCCGATCACTGATAAAATCCAGCTAAATATTTATCAAGAGAAATACTTATGGATAATTTAGCGAGCAATATCCCAGAAGGGAGCAAACCTGCGGTAGCGCTGAGTCGTTATTATGAAACATTTAATCAATCAAGCATTGCAATTGATGGTTCATTTGTAGATAATTCTGAAGTATTTAAAAATTATGAAACGCCTGTCTATTGGTATGTAGTCGTTGATCTCACAACATTGAAGGTAGTTGCTAATGTGACATCTGACAGCAATGACTCTGTACCTAGTGCCGTCTCCTCCTACAAGGATAACTCCCAATATTTCCTCTTTTTCATTGCGAATTCACAGCGAGGTTATAACATTCCCCAAGGTTCACTCTATACATTTTTGGCAGATATTGGTGCTGGTCCACAACTTGCTAGAGGAGAAGAGATGATTGAACAACTAGGCACAGGGGCAATTCGCTATTTCAGCTATATTCTAGCAGCAACGATGAATACAAAAGATGCGGGAGGATTTGAACTTTTCTCCTATACCCAGCAAATGATATTAACTATGTATTTTCTTCCTGTAACATATAATGACCAGACCATTTATTCCCCTGTGATTCTGGGCGCTCAGACTGATTAAGCCGAATGTTC
Organism: Cyanobacteria bacterium P01_F01_bin.143; assembly: GCA_039190385.1. Taxonomy (GTDB): domain Bacteria; phylum Cyanobacteriota; class Cyanobacteriia; order Cyanobacteriales; family Xenococcaceae; genus Xenococcus. The sequence continues at coordinate 4,608 of JBCCYD010000293.1, forward strand.
TATCCTTACAGTGGCCCGTTTCCAATTCCCCTAGTAGTGATTGGATCCTATCGACTGAATACTGGCTTTACGCGGGTATTGGAAGCTATTTTGGGTAATTTGGGAGAACGTTACGACATTCACTATATTGGTATGGGGTACAAGGGAGAACAGCGGAAAATTGGTAATGCGACTCTTTACCCCTGCAACCTCAAAGGAGGAGATGTTTTTGGTGCTTACCAAGGACGCGATCGCATCAAACAAATTAAAGCTCCTTTGGTATTTTTGCTCAATGATCTCTGGATGCTCAAGAACTATGTCAAGCCTTTAAAATCCTGCCGAGATCAAACCAAAATGGTTATCTATTGTCCACTCGATGGCAAATTAACCGATGATTCATTAGTGGCTCCTTTTGAGACAGTTGATCGCTTCGTTGTCTACAACAGTTTTGCTAAGGCAGAAATAGCTAAATCTGTAGAACGCTTAACTCAAAAGGGCAAGAATTTTGCTTTTTCCGAAATTGACATCATACCCCACGGAGTTGATATCGAAGCTTTTTATCCTCTGGCAGGTTCGATCGCGCAGCAACTAGAACCTAGAGGGCGAATTAATGCTAAAAAGCGTCTTTTAGCAGCTCATCAATGTGATCTAGAGGATCTCGATAGTTCCTTTATCGTTCTCAATGCCAATCGTCCCGTTCCTCGTAAGCGGATTGACCTGACTATTCAAGGTTTTGCCTTATTTGCCAAGGATAAGCCTGAGAATGTCAAGTTATGCCTACATCATGCGGTAATGAATCAGGATGAGCGAGAAGAAATTCTGACTTTAGTTGGAGATTATGGTATCTGCGATCGCTTAATTTTAAGTCCGTCGTGCGATCGCGCTGAGCCAATCTCCGATAAGGAGCTTAACTGGGTTTATAATGCCTGTGATGTGGGTCTGAACACAGCAATGGGCGAGGGTTGGGGACTAGTAAGCTTTGAACATGCGGCCACAGGAGCTGCTCAAATACTTCCTGCTAGTAGTGCGGGGGCTGATTTATGGCAAGGAGCAGCGGAGTTACTAGAGCCGATTAATTGGGGAATTCCGAAATTTTCGCTGCTGGAAATGGCAGAAGTTTCGATCGAAGGAGTAGCGCGATCGCTTGATAAACTTTATCAAAATCAGGATTACCGACAAACTATGTCTCTAGCTGCTTATAATCAGGCAAAACAGCCTCAATATGATTGGGCGGCAATTGCTGGGCAATGGGATCATCTTTTTCGCTCAACTCTCGAAATTGTCTAGTAAGCTTGGACGCATCTAAGTGACATCTTTGAACAATAAAAGAAAGAACTTAGAACTCCCTTGCTTCGCGCTCTCTGTCGCTTCTTGGTTAGTCATTGAACACGAAGACGCTCTTGATATAGCTTTTGATAATAAGGCAAACAAAACTTATAAGCTTGTCTCAAATGTTCCTGAGCTTCAATATCAAAATAATCTTTTCGTTGTCGCTCTTTAAAGCCTTGACTTGATTGGACTTCAGTGTGCCAACCACCTTCCCATTGGTTGATTTCAGAAGATATCTTAGATTCCCATTTTAAAGCTTGGGGTAAAAACGGAATTCCCACCGCATTACAGTAAGCTTTCACTGTAGCTTCTGGCTTAGAGACTAAGTCATCGGAATCAATCACAGGAGGAGTTGTGCCCAGAAAAGCTTTACTCGCTTCAAACAGTTGATAAAGTTCTGCATAGCCAGCTTCGCTCAATTGAAAATCAGGCCAAAGAGCGTATAAAGAGGGAAGAGCTTTAGCTGGATGGCGAATAATAAAAGTATGATTGAATGTGGACAAAAAGGCTTCATCGGCTCGATCATAAATATAACGAGCCATATCCTTAATAAAAATTGGTTGATTTTGCGCTTTGTTTATGAGATCTTGAAATAGGGGTTGAAAGTTATAGGCTGGATTAATTTCAACTTCACTATAGCGAGTAGATTTTCTTTCTTCACTATAGTGAAAATATAAACCAAAAGGCTCATCAACGACGAGAAAGTCTTCCCTTGTTTGCATCATTTTGGTAAAGGCAGTGGAAGTTGATCTTGGCATTGCCCATAAAGCAAGAATTTTCTTCATTAAAATAATAACAATTGGGTGATTATTAGGAAATTTATGATCTCAGAAAGTTTGAGAATTTGAAGAACGCTATATTACTTGAAAACTAAAGTAATATGCTTTGATTTGTTGAGCAGGCAGATATTCATCTTCTCTTTTGATAAGCATCTTCCATTGGTTAGCTTTTGTCAGTTCTTCTTCTACTGCCTGGAAGTGACTATGAACATCTTCGTAAAAATGTTTACGAATGCTGTAAACAATATATCCACCTGGCTTTGTAATCCTTACTAATTCTCGAAGTGATTCGGCTGGAGCATGTCCTGGAGTGAAAGTCCCCACACAAATAACAGCGTCAAAAGAATTGGCATCCAGACACGAGTTGGGTAAAGAGCCATTGATAAACTCTGAATAGATATTACGCTTTTTGGCTATATTTAACATGCCTTGAGATGGATCAAGAGCAGTAATTTTGGCATTTTTGTAGCCATATTTTATTAATTGCACTCCTTGCTCCCCTGTGCCTGCTCCTACGTCTAATATTTGTAGAGAATTGAGATCGGGGACTGTTTCTGAAAAAAGTTTGGCAGTGATGACAACTGGGGTGTTTTCTCCATTGCCACATAATTCATTTTTTACATGTTCATCAAACTGTTCTGCATATTGATTATATTTATCTAGTAAATTTCGGGGATCTATAGTTTTAGTTTTGAATGTATTTTGCCAATTAGTCACTGTCTATCCTCCTTTTCGTATCAGATATTTTCTGGTTAGTGACACTTGTTAAATGGAGATACTCTCGAATCTGAATTTTCAACTTAAAATTTCTATGACATCAAAGCTTCTTCTCGTAAAGGCTTAATAGCTCGATAGTCTCGACCAACTAGGAAGTCAGGACGTCGATTTGCCAGGGCTACCTCACACTTTTGTGGCAGCATAAAGTAAGGATTTGAGGACGGAATCATTCCACCCAGCTTGTTTGCGTAATCCTTTGATTGACTGTCGTTTTTTCTGAACAGTCCTCAGCATATTCAGAGCAAGATGTTTA
>JBCCYD010000294.1:0-7710 GCA_039190385.1 Cyanobacteria bacterium P01_F01_bin.143
TATGACGAATCACATCTTTATCATCTAAATAAATCATCCCAATACCTTGTATATTTTTTAAAACCAATAAAGCTTCTTTGAGTCCCGAAGTAACTCTACGAGGTAAATCAATCTGTCCAGGATCTCCTGTTATGATAAATTTAGCATTCTTGCCCATACGTGTCAAAAACATTTTCATTTGCGCATGAGTTGTATTTTGAGCTTCGTCAAGGATAACAAAAGCATTATCCAATGTTCTTCCTCTCATAAATGCCATAGGCGCAATTTGAATTACCCCTTTTTCTATAAAGCTATCAAGTTTCTCTGGAGGAATCATATCACGTAACGCATCGTACAACGGTTGCATATAGGGATCTAATTTTTCTTTAAGATCACCTGGTAAAAACCCTAGATTTTCTCCAGCTTCTACTGCAGGACGTGTAAGAATAATACGTTTTACTTGTTTTTCTTTTAATGCTCTAACAGCAAGAGCAACCCCTGTATATGTTTTTCCTGTACCTGCCGGACCAATCGCAAAAACCATATCATTTTTATTACAGGATTCTACCAGTTTACGCTGATTGGCAGTCTGAGCTTTTATTAGCTTACCTCCTACTCCATGTACTAGAGTTTCTCCACTATCTGCTGGTGTCTCATAATCGGCTTTACTATCACTGGTAAGTACCCGTTCAATAACATTCTCATCTAGTTTATTGTATTTGCTAAAATGCTCAAGAAGCATATTGAGACGCATATCAAACTCTTCGAGCATGTCTTCATCTCCATACACTTTCATCTTACTGCCTCTTGCTACAATTTTTAACTTAGGGAAGTATTTTTTCAATAATTGAATATTGAAACCCATTATTATTAACCCGACTCATAAAATCAATTGGTTCGATGACATCGGCTAGATAATTAAGTCCTTTTGCTACTATTTTATTTTCTAAAATTGCTTGGGCTGATAGTGCAGGTACTAAGCCATGTAAAAGATAGTTTTCTTGAGTAATAATTATAGTCAGTTTGGAGAAGCAGAAGGCTCTTTAGTACTTCACTGGGATGCAGTAGAAGAATTGTTTCCTGTAGGGTTATTGGACGATATGTTTGCTGCCTATAGCAAGCTTGTAGAACGCCTAGCCAAAGAGGAAGCTATCTGGCAAAGCGATCGACTTGAGCTCATTCCCCAGTCTCAGTTAGAACAGAGAGCCAAAATCAATCAAACAGAAACATCCCTTCCTCAAGAATTAGTTCATACTCTGTTTGCCCAGCAAGCATGTTCTCTTCCCCAACAGCCAGCTATTATTAGTTGCGATCGCGAAGCGCCTCGCCAAGGGCGAGATCGCACCCTGACCTATGAAGAACTATCCCAACTTGCTAACCAATTAGGGCATCGGCTGCGACATTTAGGCGTCAAACCCAACCAGCTTGTCGCTGTAGTGATGGAAAAAGGCTGGGAACAAATTGTTGCCGTTCTGGGTATTGTGGCATCGGGGGCTGCTTATGTACCCATCGATCCTCAACTTCCTCCCGAACGACTCACCTATATGTTAGAGGATTCTCAAGTTCAAATAGTTTTAACTCAATCTAAGTTCAAGGCAAATCTAGCATTACCAGATCACCTCCAGCTTATTTGTCTTGATGGCGATACTTTAGCCTCAGAAGATATTTCACCTTTGAAGTCGAACCAACAACTAGATGATCTCGCATATGTCATTTATACTTCTGGTTCTACGGGCATGCCTAAAGGGGTAGCAATATCCCATCGCAGTGTCCTTAATATGGTTTGTGCGACCAATAACTCTTGGCAGGTCACCAAAAGCGATCGCCTGCTGGCCCTGACTGCTCTTAATCACGATCTATCGGTATACGATATTTTTGGTCTGCTGGCTGCGGGGGGAACTTTAGTAATACCAGATGCCGCTAAGGTACGAGAACCCTCTCACTGGTTAGAATTAATGGGAGAACATGGGGTAACCTTATGGAATTCCGTACCTCCAATGATGGAGATGCTCTTAGATTATGCTGATTCTGTACCAGAAAAAACCAACTTGAACTTACGTTTAGCTATCTTGGGGGGTGATTTTATCCCTGTTAGCTTACCAAATCGACTCAGAAAACTAATTTCCCAGGTTTCTCTACTCAGCATTGGTGGGCCTACCGAAACCACAGTTTGGAATATTTGGTATCCCGTTGCCACAGTCGATCCCGATTGGCAAAGCATTCCTTATGGTCGTCCGATCGCTAATACTAAATACCATGTCTTGAATGAAAAATTAGAAGATTGTCCGATTTGGGTTCCAGGGGAACTTTACTGTTCGGGAGTTGGTTTGGCAAAGGGTTACTGGAATAATCCGACTAAAACAGCAGCTAGCTTTATCGAACATCCCCTTACAGGAGAAAGAATTTACCGTACAGGCGATCGGGGTCGTTATCTCCCCGACGGCAATATAGCATTCAATGGTAGAGCAGATTTTCAAATCAAATTACGAGGTTATCGCATCGAACCAGGAGAAATTGAAGCTGCATTAGCACAAGATCCACAGATCAAAGCAGCAGTGGTTATGCTCATCGGAGAACAAAATAGCGATAAACGTTTAATTGCTTATTTGATTCCTACCTCCGACCAGGAAATACCAGTCGAGGAACTCCGCAGTTACTTAAGTCAAAAAATACCAGAATATGCTATTCCTTCAGTTTTTCATTGGTTAGAGAGTCTGCCCTTATCTGCCAATGGCAAGGTAGACAGAAAGGCTTTGTTAAGCCTAGAACTAGCGGAATATTCTAGAGAGCGTCCGATAATTGCACCACGCAATCCCATTGAGGAAAAAATTGCTGGGATCTGGTTAAAAAATCTCGCCCTTGAACAAGTAAGCGTCGAAGCTGACTTTTTTGAATTAGGGGGCAATTCTCTATTAGCTACTCAGTTAGTGGTTGCCCTAACCTCAGCTTTTCAAGTTAATTTATCTTTGCAGGATTTATTTGAAAAGCCCACCATTGCTCAATTAGCCGAGTTAATTGCCACAACTCCTGCTAACGATGCGACCCTGGTTACGACTAGATCCATTCCCATTACAACTTTAGCCACTGAAGCCCAATTGCCTGACGATTTAAAGGGTCAGAAATTTACTGCCAACTTTAACAGCGAACCTAAGCAGATTTTTCTTACAGGAGGGACAGGATTTCTTGGGGCATTTTTACTACATGACTTGCTCCAAAAAACACTAGCTGATATTTACTGTCTAGTCAGAGCTGATAATCGAGAACACGGAGCTCAAAGACTGCAACAAAACCTACAAACCTATCACCTTTGGGATGATCGCTTTCAAGGCAGAATCATACCGATTGTTGGGGATTGATCCCAACCGCAGTTAGGAATTGAAGCAACTAAATGGCGATCGCTATGTGAACAAACAGATGTGGTGTATCATAACGGTGCTTTGGTTAATTTTACTTACCAATACTCGGATTTAAAAGCTGCCAATGTCTTGGGAACTCAAGAAATTTTGCGCTTAGCCAGCCAAATTAAAGTTAAACCAGTACATTTTATCTCCAGCGTAGCGGTCTTCTCTAGTGATGCCTATGCTGGCAATAACCTGATCCGCGAACAAGATAGCATCGAACATGGTGAGTTTGTCTATGGTGGTTATGCTCAAAGTAAATGGGTAGCGGAAAAATTAGTGATGAATGCTGCTGCTGCTGGTTTTCCCGTGAGAATTTATCGTCCAGGAATGATCGCAGGAGATAGCCAAACTGGTGCCTGCAAGTCTGAAGAATTAATCTATCGTATGCTCCAAGGGTTAGCCCAATTAGGATTAGCTCCTCAATGGGAAACAACTCTAGAATTATCACCAGTAGATTACATCAGCAATGCCATTGTTCATCTTTCGAGGCAGCCCAACCTCCCACCGTCAAATCTTAATTTTTAACCATGCTAAAAACTTCTTCTAGCAATACATCTTGGATTGCCTACAGTCAAACTAATCCTCAAGCTCAATTGCGTCTGTTTTGTTTCCCCTTCGCAGGTGGTAGTGCTTCCGTATTTCGCGATTGGCAAGCAAGTTTACCCCCAAATATTCATGTTTGTCCGATTGAGTTACCGGGAAGGGGTTCTCGATTATTAGAAAGCCCTTTGGACAATATCCAAACTTTAGTCACAGAATTAATTACTGCTATCGAGCCTCTCTTGGATTTACCATTTGTTTTGTTCGGTCACAGCTTAGGTGCCTTGATTTGTTTTGAACTGGCTCGCTATTTGCATCAAGAATATGGCAAAGTTCCCCTGCAGTTGTTGGTATCTGGTCGTCAAGCACCCCCAATTGACGATCTTTCCCCAATGCACGCTTTGTCAGATGCAGATTTAATCGCTGAACTACATCGCTTAGGTGGTACCCCTAAAACTGTATTGAATACTCCAGAAATGCTACAGCTACTATTGCCAATGGTTAGAGCCGATTTAAAAATTGACGAAACCTATAAATATATAACTTCAGAACCTCTTTCTTGTCCGATCTCTGTTTTTGGTGGCTTAGCAGATCCAGAAACAAGCTTGGAAGATTTAGAAGCCTGGAGAAAAGAAACCCAAGGTGAATTTTCTTTACAAATGTTCCCGGGCAACCACTTTTTTATTAATACTGCTAAAGACTTATTGTTAGAGAGAATTAGCCAAATTTTATCCGTTTATATCTGCAACCCAAGTTAAGTAGGTGGACACCAGTAAATATAAAAGCAGAACGGATATTTATCTTCTATTCCTTATTCCCCAATCCCCAATCCCCAGTCCCATCTCAACCATTTTCTAGTTAATTTGACCTACCTACTTAGTAATGCTAACTAAATCTACGACACAACCACTTCTTAGAGTACGCAATCTCCACAAAACCTATCGAATGGGAGAAGTAGATGTTGAGGTACTTAAATCTCTCGATCTCGATATTTATCGAGGAGAATTTTTAGTAGTTTTAGGTCCTTCTGGAAGTGGAAAATCTACCTTGCTCAATTTATTAGGAGGTTTAGATCTGCCTTCTCAAGGTCAAGTTCAGTTCGGTGATCGCAATTTAGCAAAGGCCAGCGAGCGAGCTTTAACTTCCTTCCGCCGACAATCGATCGGTTTCGTCTTCCAATTTTATAACTTAATTCCCAGTCTGACCGTCTTAGAAAATGTGGCCCTCGTCACTCAAATAGCCATGCGTCCCATGCGCCCGAGAGAGGCTTTAGGATTGGTAGAATTGGACCATCGTCTCCATCATTTTCCCTCCCAACTATCTGGCGGCGAACAACAAAGGGTAGCGATCGCTCGCGCTATTGCCAAACGACCTGAAATACTTCTTTGTGACGAACCTACAGGGGCGCTAGATTATCAAACTGGCAAGCTAATTTTATCCGTCCTCGATCGCCTTAACCGTGAATTGAGAACGACAATGGTGATCATTACTCATAACACTGGCATTGCGGCGATGGCAGACCGAGTGATAACCATGCGTAGCGGTAAAATTATTAATATCCAGAGAAATTCAACCAAGATAGCACCTCAAGATTTAGAGTGGTAAATTTAGTTTCTTAATGTAATGGATATCCTCGATCGCAAAATTATTAGAGAACTTTGGCAACAACGGGGGCAGGTAGTAGCACTAGGGTTAGTGTTAGTCTGTGGCATCGCTAGTTTTTTGATGGCACTAAGTGCTTACAGCTCAGTCAAACTTACCCAATCAATTTACTATGATAATTATCATTTTGCCCAAGTCTTTGCCTCGGTGAAACGGGCTCCTATTAGCCTGGCTGACCAAATTGAAGCGATCGCAGGTGTAGCCAGAGTTGAAACTCGCATTGTCGAAGAAGTCACCCTAGATATACCCTAATTAAACGAACCAGCTACGGGTAGATTGATTTCTTTCCCCGAAAATAGACCACAACTGCTCAATCGTCTGGATCTGCGCCAGGGACGCTATCTCGAACCGGGGCGGGACAATGAAATCCTAATTAGCGAAGCTTTTGCCGAAGCGAATCAACTCCAATTACAACAAGAAATAGGTGCGGTCATTAACGGCAAATGGCAGAAACTGCGGATTGTCGGGATTGTTCTGTCTCCAGAATATGTTTATGAAGTACGTGGCGGTAGTGATGTCTATCCAGATAACAAAAGATTCGGCGTAATTTGGATGGGGAGAAAAGCTTTAGCACATGCTTTCGATCTCGATAGTGCTTTTAACGACGTCACTATGACTCTCAACCAAAATGTCCCAGAATTAGAAGTTATCGATCATCTAGACCATCTGCTAGAAAATTATGGTGCATTGGGAGCTTATGGGAGAAAAGACCAAGTTTCCCACCGTATTTTTACGCAAAAAATCGATGATTTAAAAAATTTAGCTACTTTTTTGCCCAGCATCTTTTTAGGAATTGCTGCTTTTTTAATTAATGTCATTCTTTCTCGTTTAGTTGCAACTCAACGGGAGCAGATCGGTGTCCTCAAAGCCTTTGGTTATAGCAATTTGACCCTTGGGTTTCATTATCTCAAATTCATTCTGGCGATCGTTAGTGGGGGAGTGGTAATCGGTTCAATTCTCGGCTTTTGGTTAGGCAAACAAATGACTTTGACCTATACACAATTTTTTCGCCTACCGATAGTTGAATATCAGTTAGAAATTGGTTTAGTGACCATCGCAGTTTTGTTGAGCTTAATTGCCTCTATTGTCGGTGGCTTAAAACCCGTCTTTCAAGCTATTTCTCTACCTCCAGCTACAGCAATGCGTCCCGAGCCACCAGCTCAATTTAAAACAACAATTATAGAAAAATTTGGCTTGGAGCATTTTTTTTCTCCTGTCAGTCGGATCTTGCTGCGGAATTTGGAACGCAAATTTTCACAAGCATTGTTTTCCATTGTCGGTATTGCTCTAGCTATAGCAATTTTAGTAGCAGGTAACTACATCAGCGATGCGATGAACCATATGGCTGAATTTCAATTCAACAATGTTCAACGAGAAGATGTTTCGATTATTTTCAACGAGGCAATCTCCGGTCGCGCCATTTACGAAGTTAATGATTTACATGGAGTGCTTCGGAGCGAACCTTTTCGGACTATCCCCGTGCGTTTTCGCTATCAACAAAATAGTTATCGTATTAATTTGACTGGAATTCGAGCTAATGGGGAGTTACGCCGTTTGGTAGACCGCAATCTCAATTCCCTTCAACTGCCAAGTAACGGACTAGTGCTGAGTGTCAAATTAGCAGAAATTTTACAGGTAAATCCAGGAAAAACAGTAACAGTAGAAGTATTAGACGGAAAACGTTTTATTCGTGAAATTCCCGTAGTTGGTTTGGTAGACGAACTTCTCGGACTTTCTGCTTATATGAATCTGGATGCTCTCAATCGAATGCTCGAAGAAGACCTAACCATTTCTGGTGCCTATTTATCAGTAGACGATCACGCCATCAATCGGCTTTTTTCCCATTTAAAAACTATTCCTGCTATTGCTGGAGTATCCAATCGCCAAACCAGTTTAGAAAGCTTTGAAGAATTTATTGCTCAAAATTTAGAATTTTTTACTAAAGTCTTAGTTATTTTTGCCTGTATTATTACTTTTAGTATTATTTATCAATAGTTCGGACAAATTTTGAAAAAAAGACAAAAAAAGCAATCCATCAGATAAGGTAAAACTGTTGAACGATTACCGCCAATGGAAAGCATTAGAACAATTATACAAAGTCTACTGGATTCAGTGGGCAATTTAGTAA
>JBCCYD010000295.1:0-7704 GCA_039190385.1 Cyanobacteria bacterium P01_F01_bin.143
AACCTGCGAAATATCCATTTTAATCTGATTTTTTCCAGTTTGCGATCGCTGTTAACGGGAATGAATACTAATAAAATATTGATTATAAACCCTTAAGGAAAACCATGGAATCCCATCTCAAAGGTGCGAAATGTCGGTTCCAATTAATTCTCCCCTATCTTCTAGCTGATATTCTGATTTTAAGTTTTTTGGTATATTCTTTGCCAGATATCACCTTATGCTCGGTAATGCCCACCTGTAAATACTTCTTAATCTTTGAAATTGCTGAGTGTTAACTGATTGAGTGATGACTAATTTTCCCGTATTGTTTTAATTAGATTTATTTATCCTCAATTATCCATGAAATATTTTCTTCGACTAGGTGCAACATTACTACTTTGTGTAACTTTATTATTTCCCCTTCCTGCGATCGCGGGAAGTTCGACAGCGGTTACTCCATCATCATTTAGCGACTTGAATCCTGATGATTTAAAAAACAAGAATTTCTCTGGTAAAGTTCTACAGCGTTTGGATTTTGCCAAGGTTGATCTTAGCGGAGCAAATTTTAGTAATTCTGATCTTAGAGGTACAGTCTTTAATGCTTCTGATTTATCCAATGCTAATTTGCAAGGAGCAGATTTTACCTACGGCTTTGCTTATCTGACCGATTTTCAGGGAGCAGATTTAAGCGATGCGATCTTTAGAGAAACTATTTTATCTTTTTCTTCTTTTGAAGATACCATTATTGATGGGACAGATTTTACCCTGGCAATCTTAGAAAAATGGCAGGTCAATCAGCTCTGTGAAAATGCCACGGGAGTGAATTCGCAAAATGGAGTTGATACTCGTCGCTCCCTTGGCTGCGATTATTAATTCAAGAATAGGGAATGGATAATTAAATTAATCTATTCCCTATCTTATTCACTTAATTAGCTCCTTTATACTCTTGACGATTCAGTCTGAGTAACCCGATCAGAGTACCTGAGCCTTTGTAAATAAACATTAAAGCTTTAAAAATGCCTTGTTTCCCGAAGACTAAAGAAAAGGGAAGTCCGATAATCCCAGCCACAATTAAAGTAAGACCTTTTAATACTCTGAGCAATTGCACTTTAAAGGAAGGATATAGTTCTGTTTCCAATAAACTATAAATTGAATACATATGACGACATCTTTCTAAAATCCATTTTGGTTTCGTGCGATCGCTAGGTAACCAATCATAAACGATCGCCTCATCAGCCCAGATTATTTTATAACCAGCTTGATGCAATCGCATAAAGAGATGGGAATCTTCGCCTCCGGTAAAGGCAAAACGATTGTCAAATACAGGATCATATTGTCGTAAAATCTCAGCTTTCACTAAAACATTATTGGTAAATGCAACATTCCTAGATTCTCCAGTTTGGGAACGGGGGGGATTAAAGAAGCCACTTTTGAGAATCCATTCGGCGGGTTCTTCGTCTACAAAATAGGGTAAGACTGCTCCTGTGACCACATCGGCTTGATATTCTTGTTGAACCCATAGCAACTCATCCAACCAATTGGGAACGGGAACTTCATCATCATCCAAAATCGCGATCGCGTAAGTCTTAGGATCAGTCAAACTCAAGGATTTATTTCGTCCATAGGTTATTCCTGCCTGTGGCTCAACATCAGTTTTGAGAATCCAAGGAAACTCCTCTTGCATCTCTTGACAGATTCTTGCAGCAACACCTTCATTGTGATTATCGATAATAATGACTTCGATATCAGGACGAGCTACTTTTTCAAAAGTGAGCTTAGCAAGACCTTGTAATAATCGCTTCAATCCTTGAGGACGTTTATAAGTATTTGCACAAATAGAAACTAGCATAGGACTATAAATTTAGTTATTGAGAACCTAATATTAGGGAATATTATCAAATTAAGCTATCCTCACATAGCTATATTGTTCCCGATTAGAAAGTCTATTATCTCAAATATTTTGAGCATAAAAAAAAGTGATCGCTCCTTGCTCAACCGCGATCACTTTCAATTTTGATTGCTGAGAATTTAATCTATATTAAGAATTCTAATCTTATTATTTGCTATTGCTCCATCAACAGCTGCCGTTGGATTATTAGGATCAAAAACCTCAGTCTTAAAATCGTAATCGGCGGGAATATCCCCTGTTACTTTCATGAGGAATTTACGTTCCTCGTTATTTCCAACATTTGTACATCCCAGCTCATCAATACATTTGTACTCAATAGTTAAGTCTGGAACAGGAGTTAATGCCGCAGTACGAAAATCAATATCAATTTTAGGATTAGAATAAGTAGTGATTACTTCTGGTACAACTGCCGCATCGCCAACTGAACCTAATATCGTACAAACAAGATCCAATTCTGCTAGACTATCACAGTAACTATCTGAATAATCAATGTCAGGTCCATTTAAAAGTTCAACAAGAACGCTATTATCAACACTCGAGTATTTGCCATTAGTTGCGGTGACAATATCTGAGGCTTGATTATTACCATCAAGTCCATCATTAGCAACGCTCATGCCTAAGACATCTTCCTTTGATTCGTCTCCTGTAATTGTATCGACATTAATCATCACCACAGTAATCCCATTCTTTTGTAAGGCTTGAATCGTATCTGCTTGAGTGATCGTCTTCGTATGAGATTTCGCATCGCCAAACATAACAATAAGTTTCATGTCTGCGTCTTCTCGCCATTTAGTGTCAAAGGCTTCGTTATAGTCTGCTGGATCATAGCTATCTGCTGTTTCTTGCAGAAAGTAATCATATCCTGTGGAGTAAACATCTGCTCCTGGATAGTCAGGATTGTTAGAATCGCCAGGATTATCTGGATATTCTGGCGTTGGTGCGCCATTAGTTGCTGCTTGGTGTAAGCCAAAGAAACCGCCTTCAGGCCAATCTCCTTTGTCCTTTGCCTTCCATTTATTAATAGCTGAGATGGCATTATTCGTACTACCACCATCTACAGGTTCCAAGAGTTTATAAGATAGACGTTCTCTGGGTGTTTGCTCATAAACATTAACTTTTTTAGTTTCGGTTTCTGTCCGTGGTTCTCCGACATTAACTTTTTCTGTAATGTCCCAAGTACAAGATTCTGTTTTCCCATCTAAGTCCCCATCATTTGACCAAGGCCATTGATCCTTGAGTTTTTTGCCTGAGGAGTCTGTGGTTCTTACTCTATATTGATAGGGGTTATTACTTCTGTTAGGGTCTACTTTATTGAATTTCCAAGTTCTAGTACAAGCTATTGTATCAATTACTTCTGTTTTGGTATCTTGAACCGTTACTTCAATTGTTTCAGTTGTTTCCCCAGTTTTTCGCTTGTAGGATCTGTTGTTCCATTCTTGAGGATCTCTTTTATAGTAGGCAACTCCAAATTCTACATCGTTATATTCAGCTTCTAATTTTCCTAACAGATCCTTGGCATGATCTTTAACGTTTGCGATCGCTGGCCCCATACTCCCTGTATTATCAGCTAAAAATAATACATCTAATTTTTTAGGTTTTACATAGTTTCCTGTATGCTCTTCTTTCTTTTCAATTAAAGCTTCTAGATCAAGTTTTACAGTTCTTTCTAATTCAACAGTATGAGCAACCCGCGTATCTTTATTAAACGAACTAGGACTTACTGTTCCAGAGGCGCTAGCCGTAGTGTCAGTTGTGGTTTCATCGGCAGGTGCACTAGTCGTTAGCAGTCCAAACAAACTAGCAGATAATAGGGAAGTAGCAATTATTCTTTTCTTTGGGAGTTTTTTTAAATTGATTAAATTCAGCATATATGTATTCTCTATCTGTGTGCGATTAAATAAGTAAACTTTTAAAGCAGGCTTGTCTGTTGTGTACTACGTTAGCAATTCTTTTATAGAGATGTAAATCCAGAAGACTACTAATTTTGATTGTAAAGTTGAGAAAAATCATCAGAACTGTATCAAGAAATTTCTGAGAGTCAATAGTAAATTTTGTTGGTTCAATATTTATTTATTCTCTTTACCCGTATATTCCACAGTCAGATTGCTGATTATTGATGAGTTCAGCAATATAGAGTATTGATATCACCTAAATAGTAGAATACTCAATAAGTGGCATGAAATTCTCTAGTCGGAAAACGCTACTTTAAAATGTGAAGGCAATCAAGCTAGTATAATCGGAGAAACAAACATAAAATATGTATTGGAGAATTTAGATTTATGGATCCAGTTGCTCTTATAGTAGTTAGCCTTTACAAATTCCTGGAGATATACGGCTACCTCTTAATCGCGAGAATCCTATTATCCTGGTTTCAAACTGCTGAGTGGGCTAACAATATCATTTCCTTTCTTAGTCCCATCACTGACCCTTATTTGAACATTTTTCGGTCTATTATCCCACCCTTAGGTGGGATAGACTTTTCCGCAATTTTAGCGATTATTGCCTTACAGTTTATCCAAGGCGCTTTAGCTCCTCTGATAACAAGAGCTTTAATTTAATTAACTCCTCTAGTCCCTATATGCTATTTTGAGCCAATTCTCTGGTACTCAGCGTCTGAAATCATCATAGTAATAAGGGCGCACCTTGCCAGTAAATCCAGAAGCTTTAAATTTCTCAAGTATCAAAGGTGTTGGTTGAGAGCTCGGAACACTAATTCTGATTTGAAAGTCACTAACACCTGGAGGTACATAGGGAATACCACCAACTCTGCTGCGATTTGCCATGACGTTATTATGGTTAGCGTCGTAAATACGGCCAAAAACATCGGCATCGACAACTGGCTTCCCCGACGTGTTATTAGCTTTTCCTGTAATGAAAAAGCAATTCGCAGGGCGCATACTGCCACTGCTCACACTACGACCTTGGATATTATCTCCTGAGCAAAGTTCATAATCTAGGTCAAATAACTCAACGGAGGTCAAGGCGCTGGCTTGGGGCGTCATGACAAAGCTAGTCATCCAAAAAAAACAAGACAAAAATATTACTGTTATAATGCGGAAATTCATAAATTAGGAATCGCTAATTAAAAAGATATAGTGATCCTATCATTAAGCAGACTTTCCAAGATATCTTAGGTTCAACAATGAGCCTTAGTACGAACCCCCAATACCAATCCCAGTGTTATAAATAATTGCGTTTGTAAGATCCAAATCTAACATTGAGGCGCCAGAAACATCACTATCAATGATAGTCGCCGCAGTTAGATTAGCTTGATTAAGATTGGCTTGATTGAGACTAGAATTGATCAACAACGAAGCGGTCAAGTTGGCATTTTCTAATTTAGCATTGGTTAAATCTGCCCCTTCTAAATTAGCTCCGGCAAGATTGGCTCCGATTAGATTAGCATCTCGTAAATCGGCACCAATTAAATGAGCATCTTCTAGATCTTCCCCTTTGAGATTTGCCCCTTGTAAATCACAGCCAGAACATTCCCTAGTTTCAAGAAGTTGTTTAAGATGAGCTGGATTTTCGGCTTTACTGGGAGCCGCGATCGCGAAAGTAGTTAAAAATCCTCCTACAGCGACTAGTAATCTAATGTTCATAATGTTTGATTGCACCTTATGTCGTTTATACTTCCATTTTCTCACTGAAATAACGCTCTCTCACGTTAAGTATGTTGTCGTAATTTCTCTACTATCTGATTCAAGCCCACGGAATTAGAGGCTTTGAACAAAATACGATCACCTGGCATCATAATATTTCGTAATCTATTACTTAATAAAACGCGATCGAGAAAACATTCCGCAATGACACCTTCAGCTCCAGTAATCATAGTTTCAGTTTCTGGTTCATCGGCTAAAACAAGTAAATGATCAATCCCCAATTCACCGACGGTAATACCGACTTGCTGATGTAGAGAAGCTGAATAGGAACCTAATTCTTTCATGGTGCCCAAAACAGCGATATGTCTATTTCCTGGCGTTGCTTTGAGCATTCTTAAGGCAGCTTGCATTGATTCAAAGCCCGCATTATAGGTTTCATCAAGTAGCAAAATATCATTGGCTAATTGATACCGACGCGATCGCCCCTTGGGTAATTCCACAGTTAAACCTGCGGTTAAACAAATAATGTCAATTTCTAAGGCTTGGGCAACTGCGATCGCAGCTAAATAATTACTAGCATTATGAATACCCCTCAGGGGCAAGGGCAAGTTTTGCTCGACCACAGAGATACTATTGTTATCGGTCACTGCTCCGAATAAATCTCCTCCTGTCAAACCATAGGTAATTGTTTTACCCTGCCAAACTTGAGCTGCGGTTTCAATTAACAAGGAATTATCGTAATTAAGAATCGCTGTACTTTGGGGAGACATCTGAGCTAATAATTCACATTTTGCTTGCGCGATCGCTTCACGAGAACCTAAGCGTCCAATATGGGCTGTCCCCACATTTGTAATAACACCAATAGTTGGATTAGCAATATCTGTCAGCAAAGCAATTTCTCCTAAACCGCGCATGGCCATTTCGACAACTGCATAATCATGCTCGGGCGTAATTTCGAGTAAAGTTTTAGGAACCCCAATTTCGTTGTTATAGTTAGCCTGTGTTTTCAAGACTTGGCCTTGAGTGCCCAAGACCGCAGCAATTAATTCTTTGGTACTAGTTTTTCCTACTGAGCCAGTTATCCCAATAACGGGAATGGAAAATTGATCGCGCCACCAACGAGCAATATCTTGATAGGCTTTGAGAGTATCAGCAACAATGAATTGGGTGATATTAGAATCTATTGATAGTTGACGTGTCACAATCAATGCGATCGCACCTTGCTCAACCGCGATCGCTGCAAAATCATGCCCATCGAATTTTTCTCCCACTAAAGCCAAAAATATTGCCCCGACGGTCAAATTTCGAGTATCCGTATTTACCGCGATCGCAGACTTTGACAAATCTCCCGACACGATCTGGAGCAAATTGTCCCCAAGAATTTTACCGAGTTGATCCAGAGGAATTGTTTTGGGCATAGTTTTTAATACTGAAATTTTATTAACTAAAATTCTTTCAAGATAGCAAATATTCTGAATTATTACCTAAATCTTGAGATTTATCCCCTGCTATCGTAGCAATTTATCTCAGCAATTTTACTAAATTTAACTCTATCAAATCTTGATTAAACCTTAATCCTATTCCATAGAATATGATTGTATTATAAAGAATAAGGCATAATAAGTTTTTACTAATTTTAAAAATTAAATTTTTGTTAATGTTTCCGTGGCGACGAGAGGCCCATAAATGGATATAGTTTATCAAAGTGATTGTGGTTTTCAATCTACTCATGAAGAAGCAAATAGAATATATGAGCATTTACGAGAATCTTTACGAAATGATAGTCCAGAAAGGGTAATTCAAAGATTTCGTTACTTATTTGTCAAGGGAACAGGTTACGATATTCATGCCGTAAAATCAGCCCTTGATGTGATCATTAATACTCATTATGTAGAAAGAGAATTTCCTTTTTTCTTAAATCGTTGCTGCCATATTATTATTAACTATTGGCAGCAAGATCCTGAACTTAAATCGAATATTCCCCTATTATTATCAGAATTAGATATAAATTTACCCCCGGGCACTGCTAATTCTAAATCAGCAAGGAAGCTACGGAAATTAATTGAAGATTTTCAAAATACCGAACAATATATAAAATTAAAAAGATTAGGTAATTTAACAAGTCAAGATTACAAGAAGAAAAATAATTCTAATTTAGTGGTTGGGGATTTAATTCAACGTTATCCTTTTTTGTATCAACATTGTTTATTGAGT
>JBCCYD010000296.1:0-7702 GCA_039190385.1 Cyanobacteria bacterium P01_F01_bin.143
CCAAAAACCTACTCTAATACAGGCAACTCCAATAATTATAAAACCAACAAATTTACCAAATTTAACTAATTTTCTGCCAAATCTTTTTAATGAGCTTTCCGGCGAGTTGTGTTTTTTCGTTTCATATAAAGGGGAAGAAGAATCAATTTCTTTAGCTTGCTTTTGTCCCTGATAGAGCTCAATTTCCATCTCTCGCAAGCGAATCTCCTGCTCTTTGGCTTGAATCTCCAATTCTCTGCGTCTTAATTCTTGCTCTCTATCTTCTGGCGTTGTCATCTTAAATTATCGATTTTTCAAGATTAGATTTAGTAATTAAATGCATACTAACCTTAAAATTCCCGAAAAATCCCTAAAAATAACATTCCAAATAAAGTAATGAGACTCAGCGAGAATTCAACGATGCGTTACGCTATCGCGAACACATCCTACAAGTCTATAATCATGATGTATTGTGAAGACACTAGTGAGTGTACTGATAACTGATAACTGTTAACTGCTAACTGAAATCCCTGTGACAAAAAAAACGACTTGGAGCGATCGCTTTGAATCCGCATTGCATCCCGCGATCGCGATTTTTAACGCTAGTATTGGTTTTGATATCGAACTAATTGAATATGATCTCACAGGTTCGATCGCCCATGCCAAAATGTTGGGCAAAACAGAGATTATTCCCCCCGCAGAAGTAGACAAATTAGTCGCTGGTTTAGAGCAAATTCGCACAGAATATCATCAAGGAGAATTTAACCCAGGAGTAGAAGCAGAAGATATTCATTTTGCTGTTGAGAGAAGACTCACCGAGATTGTCGGCGATGTCGGGAAAAAACTTCATACTGCGCGATCGCGAAATGACCAGGTAGGAACTGATGTTCGGCTCTATCTCCGCGAAGAAATTACTAATATCAGAGGAAAACTCAGAGAATTTCAGCTTGTTTTACTCGAACTTGCCGAAAGTAACGTTGAAACCTTAATTCCCGGCTATACCCATCTTCAAAGAGCCCAGCCTCTTAGCCTAGCCCATCACCTGCTTGCCTATGTCCAAATGGCTCAACGAGACTGGGAAAGATTAGCAGATGTTTATAAACGCACTAATATTTCTCCTCTAGGCTGTGGTGCGTTGGCCGGAACAACTTTTCCCATTGATCGCCAATATAGTGCCGAGTTACTAAAATTTGATGCAGTTTATGAAAATAGCCTCGATGGAGTCAGCGATCGCGATTTTGCGATCGAATTTCTCTGTGCAGCTAGTCTGATCATGGTGCATCTGAGTCGTTTAAGCGAAGAAATGATTCTTTGGGCGTCAGAAGAGTTTAATTTTATTAAGCTCAAAGATAGTTGTGCTACTGGCTCTAGTATCATGCCCCAAAAGAAAAATCCCGATGTTCCCGAATTAGTACGAGGCAAAACAGGCAGGGTATTCGGCCATCTTCAAGCCTTGCTCGTGATGATGAAAGGGTTACCTCTTGCTTACAACAAAGATTTACAGGAAGACAAAGAAGGGCTGTTTGATGGGGTCAAAACAGTCAAAGCTTGCTTAGAAGCGATGACAATTTTGTTGGCAGAAGGAATTGAATTTAATACCACCAGGTTGAATAGTGCGGTAGGCGAAGATTTTTCTAATGCTACTGATGTAGCTGATTATTTAGCAGCTAAGGGCATTCCGTTTCGTGAAGCTTATAATTTAGTCGGGAAAGTTGTTAAAAAAAGTCTGGCGGTAGGTAAACTACTTAAGGACCTCAGTTTAGAGGAATGGCAACAACTTCATCCCGCTTTTGAAGAGGATATTTATCAAGCGATCGCACCTCAAACTGTAGTTTCTGCCCGCAATAGCTATGGTGGAACAGGATTTGAGCAAGTAATATCCGCGATCGCAAGAGCTAAATCCCGATTAAGCATTGACCATTAAACATTAAACATTGATCATTTAATAATTTTTAATTAATTATGCGTGGTACTTGGCGATTTGTCTCGACTGTTATTGGTATTATTTTCCGTCATCCAGTCACTGGGACTACGATTATTCCCGTATTACCAGATGGTCGCATAGTTTTAGTGCAACGTAGTGATAACAAAAAATGGGGATTACCAGGAGGCATAATTGATTGGGGAGAAGATATTCCCCATTCAGCTACCAGAGAATTAAAAGAAGAAACAGGCTTGGATATTGTCAAAATCGATCGTTTAGTCGGAGTTTTCTCCTCCCCCGATCGAGATCCTCGTCTTCACTCTATTGCCATAGTCTTAGAAGCTCAAGTTACAGGAGAATTTGCAGCTGAAGACAAGCTAGAAATCTTACAAGTTAAAGCTTTTAAGCCCGAAGATTTACCCCGAGGAGAGCTTTGTCATGATCATGACCTCCATCTTGATGCTTATTTTAATGGTATAACCAATATCAGTTAATAGTGGGGGCGAATGGCCATTCACCCGTACAAAAGTAGTAATTAAGCTGATTAGCGATTAGCAATTAGCAATTAGCAATTAGCCATTTACTGCTCATCTTTTACACTAATTAAAGTATCTTTAGTGATCTTAGCGCGTTTCTGCTGTATATTGTGAGACTCGTCTTCTAATGAAGTTGATACTTCAGAAGATGAGTCTTCCGATTCAATTTTAATTAAGATCTTAGGCCCAGAACTAGCTAGACGGATCACCATACCATCGATAGCTAAAGCTTCCTCAACCCTTGACCCATTGATATATGTTCCATTAGCTCCTAAGTTTACGACTTGCCAGTCCGTACCGACTTTTCTGATTTCTACATGATGGCGTGAAACAACAGCACTATAAAGGACTACCTCATTGCTAGTTGAGCGTCCAATTCTAATTTTAGGTTCTTCTTCAAACGTCCAGCTTTGAACTGGTACTGGTTGTAGAGGATGTAAGAGGGTTAATGTAATCACAGAGCCGCCATCTTAGATAAATGTTTTAAATACCAACTGTTTTGGTGAATGCTAAATCAAATTACTTATTTTGACTAAAATCAAAGTGTTAAGAACATTTTATAAATTTTTTTTCTTTACACAATCTATACATAAAGATCTACATAAACAATATAGCCGATAATATAACTAACTGGGACTATATCTTTTTGGATTATTACAGTTTATTAAGTCTATTATTCAACGCCACAATTTATTTTCCAATTCTCTAACCTTGCGCTCAATTCTATCAATACGACCCCTTAATTCATCCATCTCGGACTGTTGAGGAACTCCTAAATCTTCAAGAATATTTTTCATCTGTCTTTCCATCTGTTTTTGAAAATCCACAGGTTCTGAGTTAAATTGGCTCATAAAGTCATCAACAAAAGCTTTCGCGCCTTCGGGATCTAGTTTGCCATCTTTGACCCATTGTTCACTAACTTCTTTCATTTTTTCGGCAACGAGAGAAGTTGTGCCAATGCCAACCATCAATAATTGTTTCAACCAGTCGTTATTATCCATTTGCTTTTCTTATTTTTTGATACTAAATTATACAATGGGTGAAAATGCGTTAAAAGTTTCGCAGAAATTCCTCATGATTATAGAATGGCTTGGTTTTTCGGTAAAACCTGAATTAAGAGAAAAATTTTTGGCAGCAGATCAAGAGATTTGGACTCCTGTTCTAGCTGGGTCTGACGGTTTTTTGGATAAGGAAGTTTGGCTAGATCCCGCTACGGGCGATCGCGTTTTCATTATAGTGCGTTGGCAATCCCGACAGCAATGGAAGAACATCTCACTTAAGTTACTAGAAACTACTGAGCAAAAGTTTGCTTTAGCGATGGGAACCGATAATTATCAAATGATTGAATCAAAAGAGTATCTAGTACAGAGTTAATAGCGAGTAATGGCTAAATGTCCCCGTTGTAATCAATCTGTCAAGCCAGAGGCCCTAGAATGTCCTTATTGTAAAAATCCACTCAAAGCCTTTGGGCATCCAGGTATTCCTGTCTATCAAGCTACAGATGATAGTTGGTTGTGCGATCGCTGTTTTTATCATCAAGATGATAGTTGTAATTATCCCCAAAGACCCTATGCCACATCTTGCACAATGTTTCATGACAAAGAAAGACCTTTAGTCGAAGAACCAATAATATATTCTCCTTCTAGAGGCTCCATCTCAACAATCAAGTATTGGCTTCGTCGACATCAAGGATTATCAATACTCTTGATTTTAATTATGATTAGTATTTTATTAGCTGTTATTTGATAGCTAATTGCTAATCGCTAATTGCCAAACGACTTAGAGTTTGTTTAACTCTTGAGCCAAGGTTTGTACCGTAAAGCGAATTTGTTCTTCTGTATGATTACAAGTTACAAAGAATCTTAATCTCGCTTCATTATGAGGTACAGAAGGATGAATCATAAAGGGTACATTAATTCCTAATTTAAAAAGATTTTGAGATAATTGGATAGATTTGAGAGAATCACCCACAATAATCGGAATTACTGGCGAATCTTTACTCATTCCCGTGTTTAAACCATGTTCTTTTGCCAAAGCTAAAAACAATTTAGCTCGATCTTGCAGACGAGTCACTCTTTCTGGCTCAGCTTCTAAAACCTCGATCGCAGCCAAAGTAGCTCCTGCATTCGGTGGTGACATGCCTACACTAAAGACAAAACCAGGCGCTGTATATTTGAGATATTCGACGATCGCGGCCGAGCCTGCAATATAACCACCACAGCTAGCCAGTGACTTACTGAGAGTTCCCATCCAAATATCGACATCAGTAGGATTAGCTCCAAAATATTCGGCAATACCCCTGCCTGTAGCACCAATGGTTCCCAAAGAATGGGCTTCATCGACCATTAAAAAAGTTTTATATTTTTTCTTTAGTTTAATAAAAGAGGGTAAATCTGCGATATCGCCATCAGTGCTATAAACACCTTCAATAACAATTAAAACCTTTTGATAACGATGTCGGCGATCGCGTAAGATCGCATCTAAAGTGGCAAAATCATTATGGGGAAAAGATACTAAACTAGCCCCGGAAAGAAAGCATCCTTGGAGAATACTATTATGGGAAAGGGCATCATAAAGCACTAAATCGTTCTTGCCGAATAAATGACCAATAGTCGTTACATTAGTCGCATGACCACCTACCATGACAATGCTGTCTTCCGTGCCAAGGAAATCAGCTATTTTTCGCTCTAATTTCCGATGGATGGGCTTTTCTCCTGAAATTAAGCGACTAGCACAAGCCGAAGTCCCATAGCGTGCGATCGCATCTTGAGCCGATTTATCTACCAGAGGATCGCCACACATCCCTACATAGTTATAGGTCGCAAAGTTAATTAGTTGACGCTGCTCAACAATTGTTGTGTCGCTAGCAACCTTATCCTGGGGAACAAAGAAAGGATTGCCGTTACCCAAACTCTTAACTTGTTGCAATCGCAATTGTAGTTTTTGATATTCTGGAGTGCGATCAAAACAATAGTATTCTTCTGGTACCAGATTATTCTGTTCTTTATTCAGACTGACAGTTTCTAGGGAAGAGATATTTAATTCGGCCTTGGTAAAGGGAGAAACAATATCTAACCCATTACTTTCCGAATTATCTTCTAATCCTTCGGGATGCGTTGCTAGGTACTCTGATAGGGACGCAATATTTTGATAATCCCAAAGTAGAGTAGGAGACAAACGACACCCTAAATAATTTTCCAGTTCTCCAGATACATTAATTGCCTCCACCGAATCTAAACCATAGTCACTGAAATCTTGATCAATGTCTATTTCATGGGGTTCAATTTTCAAAGATTCTGCAACCTTATCAATTAACCAACCCTCGATAACTTCTTGACTAGGGTAGGTCTTGGAGCCATACAGTTCCTGATTTCCCCCCATAGAAGTATTCGTACTTGTTTTACCATTTAAGGTTTCATTTAATAGTGTCATTTAGTTCTCCTACACCACATTTTTGAGCCATCTTTCCTGGTCTAGCTGACACTTTTCCAGACCACTTTATAGATATGATGGTTATTTTGCCATAAACCGTTGATTACAATCTACACAAAGATTTTGCGACCATTATACACAACCGTTTAAATGAAAGTTTATCAGCTTAAAACATCCTTAAAATGGCATTATTGCTCATTATTGGACTTTGTATAAAGTTAAAGCGAATAATTAATCACATAGCATAACCTTTAACAGGAAAAATATCATATTTATAGTTGTCACTTTTTTCTCTGTCCTATTATTTACCAATACAAAAACGGCTAAAAATACGATCTAAAACTGATTCTGTAACTTCTTCCCCGGTAACTTCGCCTAGAGCTTGAACGGCTTCTCTAAGATCAATTGTCCAGAAATCTAAAGGTAAATGATGATTGATGGTTTCCTGGACTTGCTCTAAGGCAACTTTTGCCCGAGTCAGAGTCGCTGCTTGGCGTTGATTAATAGCAATATCTAAATTGGCAGCAGTCACTTTTCCTGTTTTGACAAAATCTAAAATGGCTGTTTCGAGATTATCTATTCCTTGATTAATCACCGCAGCAGTTAGAACTTTTTGTGCTATTTCTGGAGGATATTCTATGGTCTCTTTTACTAGAAGATCGGTTTTATTGATAATGAGAATTGTCGGACGATGTTTGACTTGGGAATAAATCATCCTATCTTCTGCTGTCCAACCAGCTTGAGCATCAATGGTAAACAAAACCAAATCGGCTGATTCTGCGGCTTTACGCGATCGCTCTACCCCAATTTTTTCTATTTGATCGGCAGTCTCGCGAATTCCTGCTGTATCTAATACCTGAATCGGAATACCGCCAACGACTAAGGTTGATTCGATTACATCACGAGTTGTCCCTGGCAAATCGGTCACGATCGCGCGATCGCTTTTACTCCAGGCATTCAATAAACTGGATTTCCCCACATTCGGACGCCCCACAATGGCAATTTTTAAACCGGTTCTCAGCAACTTTCCCCGTTCTGCTGTGTCAATAATCTGGGTTACTTGGGCTAATAATTCCTTGATTTGAAGACGGATTAAATCAATATCTAATGGTGGTAAATCATCTTCAAAATCGATTCGAGCTTCGACTTCTGCCAAAATATCTAAACAATTCTGGCGTAATTCGCGAATTGGTTGAGCGAGTTTTCCTTGTAATCCGGCTAATGCTACTTGAGATGCGGCATTAGATTGAGCCGATACCAATTCGGCAACGCTTTCGGCTTGAGTGAGATCGATTCTGCCATTGAGAAAGGCTCTGAGGGTGAATTCTCCCGGTTGGGCGAGTCTAGCTCCCTGTTGAACACATAATTGTAGGACTTCTTGTACGGAAATAATGCCGCCATGACAATGGAATTCTACAATATCTTCTTTGGTATAGGAGCGAGGTGACAACATCAGGAGAAGTAGAGCTTCATCGACGATTTCTTGGGTTTGAGGGTTGTGGATATGCCCGTAGAGAATGCGGTGAGTCTCCCAGGTTTGGTTTCCTGGGGCGATGAATAATTTTTTGGCGATCGCGATCGCATTTTTTCCCGACATGCGCACTATGCCAATACTGCCCTGTTGTGCCACAATAGCAGTCGCGATCGCAACTATAGTTTCTCCTTGAGTGGTCGCCATTGGATCAAATTTAACCTACATTTCGCAGGTAGAGGAATAGAGGTAAGGTATTTTATGAAGAGTTTAGAATAATTTACTTTGGATATCCAAGTTAAAAATATAGATCACTTAGGAATAGTAGCAGGAATTGTTGACCAAATAGGAATAGTAGAA
>JBCCYD010000297.1:0-7694 GCA_039190385.1 Cyanobacteria bacterium P01_F01_bin.143
AATCTGTATCCTTAAATGAGGATTCTAGTATATCTTCTGCTGGGGATGCCAATATAAACTCTGAATCTATATCCTTAAATGATAATTCTGGTATATATTCTTTTAGAAACTCTTTTAGTTTGGGAGGAGACATTAACATAACTAGTAAATATATCAATATTGCCAATCAGTCTGATATTTTGACGCAAACTAACAGATCATTAAATGCCCCTAATATACAAATTGAGGCTACAGAATCAATCGAGATAAGTAATCTTGATAGCAGTATTTCTAGTGAAACTGGAAGCTCAGGAAGTTCTGGGAATATAACCATTAATACTCCAGAATTAAGAATCTTAGATGGTGCTCAAATAAGTGCCAATAATTTTATTACCGAAAGTTTTGAGATCGTTAATAATAGACTGATTAGAAGAATATTACCACGACAATTAGACGGTTCGGGAAGTGCAGGAACAATAGAGATTACAGCTAATAACACTACTTTAGAAGATCAAGGCGGAATTACAACTATTTCTTCTGCTGGGGAAGGAGGAAATATTCAACTCACAGTTGGTAATCTATTATCCTTGAACAATAACAGCGAGATATCTGCAACTGCTGGTGTAGCAGATACACCAGGCAACGGAGGGAATATAACAATAGATGCCAAATTTGTTATCGCTGTTCCAAATCAAAATAGTGACATCACAGCTAATGCTTTTAATGGAGATGGTGGAAACATCAATATAATTACGGAAGGTCTGTTTGGCATCGAAGCAAGAAGCTCAGATTCTAATACTGAAACTAATGATATTAGTGCCAGTTCCCAGTTAGGTTTATCCGGAACTATTGCTATCAATAATCCCAACGTCGATCCTACTTCGGGACTAGTCGAATTACCAGCTCAAACTACCGATCCAAGCGATAAAGTTATTGCTGGTTGTGCCGCAGTGGAGGGAAACTCTTTTACTATCACTGGGAAAGGAGGATTACCAGAAGATCCAACCACGACAATTCGGGGAAAAGCAATATTATCTGATTTACGAGACTTTACCGAATCAGACAGCACAGAAGATTTAGCTCCCGTGACAAAGCGATCTCGTCAACAAACTCCCAGATCAATTGTGCAAGTTAAAGGTTGGCTCATTAACCAAGATGGGGAGGTCGAATTAGTAGCTGAGCTACCCCAAGAGGCTTCTTTTTTAAAACCTCATAATTGTCAAGATCTAGCAAAGCAATAAAATATACTAAAGCAATATTACCTTTATCTTGTTGTTGCAGGACGAGGTCTCCGCTGCTCCAGATTAGAAGGATTTTCTAAATTAGAATCACCAGAATCCACTCTATCAGGAATAGTTGTTCCTTTTCTTGGCCTTGGATAAGGATGAAGAGGTGCTGGAGATGGAGGAGGATCTTCCAGACCACATAACTCACACAGACCATCTACTGTTGAGTCAGTATTACGAGTTCCCGAACCCAAAGAACGAGTTGGTGTTCTATTAGTATCATCAGGCAACTCAAATTCAGAAGAAATCAAATACATCTGTGAATAAATATCTTCCTTCTGAAAAGTAATCATTTTTTTTATATTAATAACTAAAATAAAAAAGACCAAAAAATATACAAAAACAAAACTTTGAATAAATAGCTTTCTCATTGAATTCAATAAACAAAACATATAACTCTTCAAGTATATATAGCAATTCCCGTATTTGTGAGAGACAGAAAAGCTATGATTTCACCAATGGATAATTATGCATCGCGAAGAAACCAATGTGTTTAATTAAAGTTGAAGAAGATTTATGGATTCTCGAAGGCGACAGGGTGAAAATGCTTTCTATTCCGTTCACAACAAGGATGACTATAGTTCGTTTAAGAGACAACAGATTGTGGCTTCATTCACCAATTGCTCTAACCACAGAACGTCTTACTAAAATAAGCGAGCTAGGTAAAGTCGCTCATATTATTGCACCCAACAAACTTCATCATCTTTTTGTTGGTGAATGGATTTCAAAATATCCTAATGCGAAGTTGTGGGGTGCCCAAGGGCTACCAGAAAAACGACAAGATCTAAAATTCGACGGAGTATTAAACGATTCTGCGGAACCTGAATGGAACAATGAAATAGATCAGCTCTATTTCCAAGGAAGCAATATGTTGCCAGAAATGGTTTTTCTCCATAGACAATCTAAAACGCTCATTATCACGGATTTAATTCAGAATCACGATCCTGTTATAGAAAACTGGTTTTGGAAATTTATCAAAAAAGTAAACGGTATTTTATCTCCCAATGGAGGTGTGCCAAAAGATTTGAGGATGACCATCCGAGATAAAGAAAAGGCACGAAAGTCATTACAAAAAATGCTTTCATGGGATTTTGATAGATTGATAATTAGTCACGGTTTATGCATTGAGAAAAATGCGAAAAAATATGTATTGGATAGCTTTTCATGGCTAATGTCATAATTAATTGTTGTTGAGAATCACTTCATTTATTGCTAATTTACCCTCGTTGTTGCCACAATCCGATAAGATTTGTTTATTGTCAATTAAGACAAATTGCTCTGGTTCATGATTGATCACGACAGACTGTTCAAAGAATTACTCTCCACCTTCTTCATCGAGTTTATCGAGCTATTTTTCCCTCAAGTGATGACTTACCTCGAACCTGAATCGATCACTTTTCTGGATAAGGAAGTCTTCGGCGAAATTTTCTTAACCAACCTAATCCCGTAGCATCAGCACTGATGGCAAAGATGCAGATCTCCACCGAAGACCGCCCCAAAGTAAAAGCAGAATGCCTACGTTTGCTGGCGACGCTAAAATTAGACCCCGCTAAAATGCAACTAATTTCAGGATTCATAGATACATATCTCAACTTAGATGAATCAGAAGAACAAGTATTTCAAGAAGAAATCGGTACAATTGAATCAAAAGAGAGGGAACAAGTTATGGAAATAGTTACCAGTTGGATGAGGACAGGAATCAAGCAAGGAAGACTTGAAGGTAGACAGGAAGGGTTACTTGAAGGTAGACAAGAAGGATTACTTGAAGGTAGACAAGAAGGATTACTTGAAGGTAGACAAGAAGGATTACAACGGCAAGCTGAGCTAGTTTTTCGTCTGCTCAAACGGAAAATTGGTCAATTGACACCACAAGTAGAAGCTCAAGTCAAAGGTTTAGAAATTGAAGAACTAGAAAATTTAGGTGAAGCATTACTTGATTTTGAACGACTAGAAGATTTGACTACTTGGTTAGAACATTTATCAGCTCCCAATTAAGTCTCTTGTTTATTAAGACAAATCGCCCGCGATCTCAAAAAGAAAAAACCGTTTCAAATACACCAACAACAATATCTTCATTATCTGCATCTTGATTAGGTGCGGTGATCCAAACTACCCCAGAAGAAAAAGTAATATTTTTGTTTAATTTATATCGATAGTAAGCCTCTATATGCAAAGAAGTGTCATTTTCAAATTCATTATCAATATCTACCCTAGCATCAATATCTGCCAGATAAGGTTCCACACCAACTATTAACCCTCCGATATTTCCTTCTTTAAACAAATCGGTAAAAGTAAGGATAGCGGCATAAGACCAAATATCAGCATCACCACGCCCAATTAATCTTGCATCGATTTTAGTCGCAAACGCCCCAATATTAATATGAGGATTAATTTGATAGAAACTCTTCACCCCATAAGCATTGGCAATCACAGAGATATCCTCATCAAAAAAGACCCCTGCATTATCAAAACGATTGGCGAGGGCAGTCCCAAGAATGCCCGGACTATTAGGATTGGTTCTTCCCCTACTAAATTTGAACTGACCTGCTCTATTAAAAGTATTGGCATAGGTCATCACAAAAGATAGCTGATCCGAAGGAGTAATAATTATCTGACTCGCGGCAAAATAGTTACTATCAAAGAACCCGCCACCTTCATTGGGATCGGAACCTGGATTAGAACTATAGGTTCCCCCAAATTGTAATTTGTCTCTGAATTTGAATCTGACTAAGGCTCCAGAACGACCAGATAAGCTATAGATAGGATTACGGTTGGCAAAATTAGAGACTGGCTTGCCTGGCCCCAACCAACGCAGAGCATCTGACCCAAACAAAGTCCCTCCAGAGGTAAACCTACGATTGGCAAAGACTGTAACCAGGGATATAAGATTATCGTTGTCAATCAGGGGAAATGTATAATCGACTGTTCCCAAACGAAGGTTATTATTGCCTTGACCCGCAAAGACTCGTCCTTCATTGGTACTGCCAACATTAATGCCATTATTAGGAGTATCAAAATTCGGAGAACTTGTGTTCCTCGCGTTGGCAGCAACTTCAAATAAATCCTTGCCGGAAAAACTGCCTATCAATTTTAAAGAAACTTCATTCTGAAAAACTGTTTCGGCCTCTCCTTCTCCAGAAAACCAATTTGTGAGGCCAAAAATTGCCCGACCTTTTAATTTAATAGTAGGCGAAAATTGGACATCTTCTAAGAATGCTGTGCGAGCTTCTAAATCATTAACTTGCTCTGTAATAGTCGCCAGTTCGGCTGCGAATTCTTGCCTCAATTGATTTATGGTTTCGAGATCTTGCGATCGCACTGTTTCCGAAGCAGCAATTAATCTTTCAATTTGCGTCAGACAAGCATTTAAGCCCGCAGCAAATTCGTAACGACTGATCGTTTTGTTGCCACCATAAGTTTGATCGGGGTAACCAACAATACAAGCGTAACGTTCTACCAAACTACGTAATGCCTCATAAGTCCAGTCTGTGGGAGAAATATCTCTTAATTGATTAACATTAGTTATTTGCTCTAAGCTGAGAGGATCATCTTCTGTGACGGTTAAATCGTTTAGAGAATCTTCCCATAAATCATAATTTTCAGGCATCGCATAAAGGTTGGGGGCAATGCCGAAAGAGGAAAATATCAATAAGCTATATATAGCTGAAGATAGAAAGGAGTTCATGATGATGAAGTAAAAATACCATCGATAAAACTAGGATAAATATTACAGGTTACAAAATACTAGGCAAGAATTTTGTCCAATCTCTAATTGTTTGATTGATAGTTCTCGCTACTTGAATATGCGGTTCATCAGGCTCAATAGGAATAATATCGGCTTTACTTCCCACCCCAAACTCTTTAATAACTAAATTAGCAGCCTCAAGACCTGTAACATAGGCTTTTTCCTGAGACCAAGAACCATGACGCGTCACGATCCAATCACCACTCATGTACAAATTAGGAATTTCCGTTTTTGCCGAAAGTAAATTTTGATAACTTCCGGGGAAAAAATGGGTGACACCTTCTTTAACCCGAATCACACTACTATCGATAACCTTCGCTTTACCAAAATCGGGAATACAAGTCGTGACATCGCGATGGACTTTATCAATAATGTCGCGATCGCTCATGGATAAAAGTTGGTTGGCATGATAAAAATCTGCCTCAATCACCGTATTCGGTTCATCGTGATACTCATCATGAAGATCATTGAGATCAAAAAACGTCCAACCAGTCGTAGCATCAAACCCAAAGCAAGCATTAGAAGGCAAAGGAATCTCCACTTTGCGATCAAACCACAGACGCGTTGCCAACACATCAATCCCTTTCAGATTCGCCAAATTACGAAATTCTGCATAATTACTTAAGCTGCTACTACTCCCGACAATCTTTTTCATGCCCGAAATACTCACTCCAGAGATCACCGCATCGGCCGCAAAAAACTCAGCCCCACATTGCACACCGATCGCCTTTCCTGTCTCATCAACAACAATATCTGTCACTCGTTTATCAGTCAGTACCTTGCCACCAGCTTTTTCTATCTCCTCAATCCAAGGTTTAAAAATCTTTTCCCCCACAGTTCCACGACACCAAACCACATCAAAATCAGGCTGATGCGCCAAGATGAAATAATAAAGCATTCCCAAAGTCGCCGCAGCGGAACATTGTTCTCCTGGAGCAAACAACCCAACTAACAACATTGGCTCAAAAGCTTCCTTATAAAGTCTTTCCGACACCCCATATTGCCGAAACAATTCTCTGGCAGTTATTTTGTCATAACGTTGCCAAGCTTCATCGGAGTTATCGAAATCAATTACTGAATAAAGGAGTGGTAATGCCGACAGGCGATCGCTCAACGGAAGACGTTGAAATTTTGTATAGATAAATGTCCCCAAAGGCGCAGGTAAGCGAGTTTCATCCTGAAAAATTGGCGATTCTACCTCTAAACCCGCTGGGGAATATTGAGACGATCGCGTAAACCGAGTAAACGGTTCAATCCCCAATTCCTTAACTTTGCTAAAAATATTGCGATAGGGATACCAAAAACCATGAATTCCCCCTTCCACAGATCGCCCTCCGGTTGTTTTCCACCCAGCAGTAAGCCCACCAGGATAGGGTGCTGCCTCCAGAAGAGTAACCTCATAACCCTGTTGCGCTAAATGAGATGTGGCTCCTAAACCAGCCCAACCCGCACCGATAACTATAACTTTCTTTTGTTCTGGCATTCTCTATATCTTGTCTGTAATCAAATTCCTCACATTGTAAAACTTACGTCAGGATTTAACAGAACAGCTATATAAGCAAAGCTTATGAAATAGATAAGATTTTACTTGTTACATTTCGTTACATTAGGGTTAAGATATATACATATCATTCATACATACCTAAAAAACGCAATCATATGACTACTACTCTACAGCAGCGCGAAAGCGCCAGCTCTTGGGAGAAGTTCTGTCAGTGGATTACTAGCTCAGACAACCGCATCTATGTTGGTTGGTTCGGAGTTCTAATGATCCCCTGCCTTCTCGCAGCTACTACTTGTTTCATCATCGCATTCATCGCTGCTCCTCCCGTGGACATCGATGGTATCCGTGAGCCTGTTGCAGGTTCCTTGGTATACGGAAACAACATCATCTCTGGTGCTGTAATTCCTTCCTCCAATGCAATTGGTCTTCACTTCTACCCCATCTGGGAAGCAGCTTCCCTTGATGAGTGGCTTTACAATGGTGGTCCTTACCAGCTAGTAATTTTCCACTTCTTGATTGGTATCTTCTGCTACATGGGTCGTCAATGGGAACTTTCCTACCGTCTAGGAATGCGTCCTTGGATTTGTGTTGCATACTCTGCACCCGTATCTGCGGCAACTGCAGTATTCCTAATCTACCCCCTAGGACAAGGTTCCTTCTCCGATGGTATGCCTTTAGGAATCAGCGGAACATTCAACTTCATGTTGGTATTCCAAGCTGAGCACAACATTTTGATGCACCCCTTCCATATGTTGGGCGTAGCTGGTGTATTCGGCGGTGCGTTATTCTCCGCAATGCACGGTTCACTAGTAACTTCTTCCTTGGTTCGTGAAACAACTGAAAGAGAATCTCTCAACTACGGTTACAAATTCGGACAAGAAGAAGAAACTTACAACATCGTTGCAGCACACGGATACTTTGGACGTCTAATCTTCCAATATGCATCCTTCAGCAACTCTCGTTCCTTGCACTTCTTCTTAGGTGCATGGCCCGTAATCGGAATCTGGTTCACTGCTATGGGTATTTCCACAATGGCATTCAACCTAAACGGATTCAACTTCAACCAATCCATCATTGACTCTCAAGGTCGTGTGGTTGGAACTTGGGCTGATATCTTAAACAGAGCTAACCTAGGTTTCGAAGTAATGCACGAACGTAATGCGCATAACTTCCCCTTAGA
>JBCCYD010000298.1:0-7687 GCA_039190385.1 Cyanobacteria bacterium P01_F01_bin.143
AAACTGGAGTTAAACTATCTCCAAAAGCCATGAATAAGCTGGAGAAGAAGTTCCACCGTTTACCAGGATTGGAAAAATGGTTTGTTGAAATCCCAGTTAGCACTACCTAGCTATCGGATGACTTTTTTCTTGGATTGCTCTAATATTTTCTAACCAATCTTTGGCAAGTAAGACAAAAATTTGCTACCTTATACATAATCGTTATGAGTATGGATAAGTAAATGAAAATAGTAGGAATTATCGGTAGTCTGCGTCAGGGTTCCTATAGTGAGATGGCCCTAAAGCAAGCAGCAGCCAAAGTTGAAGCCTTGGGTGCTCAAGTAGAAATTCTGGATCTTAAGCAAATGCAATTGCCATTTTGTGATGGTGGGAAAGAATATGCCGACTATCCCGATGTTGAGATATTGAGAAGTAAGGTAAAAGCCTCTGATGGATTACTTTTAGCGACTCCTGAATATCATGGGAGTATTAGCGGTGTGATGAAAAATGCTTTGGATTTGATGAGTTTCGAGCATTTGTCAGGGAAAGTCACCGGAATGATTAGTGTCTTGGGTGGGCAGCCCAATAGTAATGCGTTGAATGAGCTTAGGATTATTATGCGCTGGGTACATGCTTGGGTGATTCCCGAACAAATCGCGATCGGTCAAGCTTGGAAAGCATTTGATAAAGAGGGAAAATTAACCGATGAGAAACTAGAGGAAAGAGTTGATAAATTTGCGCTGAGTTTAGTAGAGAATACGAAAAAACTCCAACGTCTTGTTTAAGTTTTGGAAATTATATAAAGCTAAAGCTTCGGGAAATATTCAACAATTACCTGCTTTATTATCTTGATAATATTCATTTCAAAATTTTTTCCTGGCTCTGTAGCATAATGTTTAGTTTGTGACCAAGTATAATCTTCAGAAGGGAAAGGAATATACTGAGCTATCAAGTTTTCTGGTAATTGAGATTTATGCAGATCAAAATTTAATTCTGTTGTATTGATATACAACAATTTATGATCAATATCTTTGAATCTATTTTGAACAATGTTGGCAAGCTCTCGAGGAAAAACGTTCTCGCCAGGCTTATTAAAATACAAAAAAAGTATGGAATTCTTCTCAAGGTCATGATAGAAATTCTTGATTCGAGCTTTATAAGTTTTTATAAGTTGACTAAAGTTGTTTTGGGAAAAAGCTCTATCCCTTTCATGATTAAATAATATTCGATATTTGTTATGTCTTGGGATACCATTACGATTTTGTTCAAGTAATAAAGGATTTAAGTAATCTTGGAAATCATTGTCTATAATTCGGCAAACTGAACGATAGGGATGAATCGCCAAATCAAAAGGATGAGTCAATTCTCCCATTTTTTTAGGTAACTTGAGACCCCATCTTGTCGTTATGGTTCTAGATATACAATTAGAACCAAGGGAAACAATCTTACAATCATAGTTAGATAAAACCAAGCGATTTTGTCTCCTAGTTTCGACATTATAAATTGCATAATTAACCAACCAGTCTAATTCTTCGTTAGGGGCAAAATTCTCCAAACTTTTTAGTTGTAATAACTCGCGATCGGAAATATCAAACTTTTTTCGTGAAACGAGTTTTACTAGTTGCCAATACATGGCCTTTCTTTTTGGTCTTTCTCTGATTTTTTCTAATAAATAATCAATAGAAATTTGTGCTTTATCTAGTTTGCCTAAATTTTTACTAGGGTTTTTGACTAAATTCATAATATTTTATTAGGGTCAGAAGCTAGTGCCGCTACGCGGAAGTAATGAGTAATAAGTAATTATTTATAGGCTTTTTGACTATTCCTAACAGTTAGCTTATTTATGCTCACATCCACTAGAAGATCTGTCATTTGATGAAGGTTGCAAACAAAGATTATATTTTGATATGTTAAACTATCTAACTAAAACGCATCGATTCTAGACTATACTTGCCCTTATAGCTTTAGTAAATAAGATTTTCTTCATGAATTCCGTGATAATTGCTCAAATCATCGCTAAAGAATTTTCTATTGCACAGCAAAATATCAACAACGCCTTAAAACTATGGACAGAAGGGGCAACGATTCCTTTTATTGCTCGTTATCGCAAAGAAAAAACAGGTTCTCTTGATGAGTTGGAACTGCGAAATATTTTTGAACGCTATACATATTTGACTGAACTCGAAAAACGCAAGGAGACAATCCTGGAAAAGATTGCTAGTCAAAATAAACTTACAGCAGAATTAGAACATAAAGTAAAATCCTGTTTGAGTAAGACTGAATTAGAAGATATTTATTTACCCTATAAACCGAAGCGTCGTACGAGAGCTAGTATTGCCAGAGAACAGGGATTGGAACCTTTAGCCGAATTTATCCGATCGCGCAATCATCCTCAAGCAAAGGCCGTATCTCTAGAAGAAGTGGCGAGTCAATATCTAGATGAAGATAAGGGTGTTAAAACTACGAAAGATGCTTTATCAGGAGCTTCAGATATCTTAGCTGAAGAGGTGGCAGATAAGGCAGAAATTAGAGCTTATTTACGAAATTTTTTGTTCAAAAAAGGTGTCTTTGTTTCCCAGATCAAGAAAGATTTTCCTGAAGGGAGTACGAAATATGAGATGTATCGTAAATATAATTATGCGGTAGCGAAAATTCCTCCTCATAATATTTTGGCGCTATATCGTGGAGAGGCCGAGAAAATTTTAACGGTAGATATTGCCATAGAAGAAGAGATAGTGATGTCCTATCTTGAAGCACAAGAAATTCAAACAAAAATAGCAACAGTCAAGGGTTTTTATAAAGGCATGCTAAGAGATGCTTTTAATCGTTTGCTGAAACCTTCTTTGATTAGAGAAATCCGTAGCGATCGCAAACAATATGCTGATTTAGAATCAATTAAAACCTTTGAAACTAATTTGCGTAATCTCTTGCTGGCTGCTCCTGCGGGAATGAAACCAACTTTGGCGATCGATCCTGGTTTTCGGACAGGTTGTAAAGTAGCTGCTCTATCGGAAACTGGCCAATTCATGGAGTATCAAGCTATTTTTCCCCATACGGGAGCTCAAAAGCGAGAGCAAGCAAAAACCATAGTCAAAGATTTTATTCGTAAATATCAGATAGAATTAATCGCGATCGGTAATGGGACAGCTTCACGCGAAACTGATCAATTTATTGGAGAAGTACTCAAAGAATTAGAGCGTAAGCCAATTAAAGTAATGGTAAACGAATCTGGAGCTTCGATTTATTCTGCTAGTGATTTGGCGCGTCAGGAATTTCCCGATCTAGATATTACGGTGAGAGGCGCAATTAGTATTGGCAGAAGATTGCAAGATCCTTTGGCGGAGTTGGTAAAAATAGATCCCAAATCGATTGGAGTGGGACAATATCAACATGATGTAGAACAAAAATTATTGAAAAAGAAATTAGCGGAAACTGTAGAAAGTTGTGTTAATTATGTGGGAGTTGATTTGAATATGGCTTCAACTGAATTACTGACTTTTGTTTCGGGGATTAGTAGCGCGATCGCGAATAATATTGTGGCCTATCGCAATGAAAAAGGCGTCTTTAAAAATCGTAAAGAATTGCTAAAAGTGACAAAGCTAGGAGCCAAAACTTTTGAACAAGCAGCTGGATTTTTGCGGATTCGTAATGGGGATAATCCGCTGGATAATACGGGGGTTCATCCTGAAAGTTATCAATTAATTAAGCAGATTGCTACTGTATTAAATGTTCCGTTACCAGAAATTACCAAAGCAGAAGCCAAGTTAGCATCTTTGGAGCTAAAACAGTTTGTGAATGAAAAAGTTGGGTTACCGACGATTAAAGACGCGATCGCGGAATTAGAAAAACCAGGAAGAGATCCCAGAGAACAATTCAAATATGCAAGTTTTCAAGACGGCATTAATGAAATTAAAGATCTCAAAGAAGAAATGGTATTAGAAGGAATTGTAACGAATGTAGTGAATTTCGGAGCCTTTGTTGATATTGGAGTACATCAAGATGGGTTAGTACATATTTCTCAATTAGCCGATAGATTTGTCGAAGATCCCAAACAAATCGTAAAAGTAGGCCAAGTGGTTAAGGTTAAAGTCTTAGAAATTAATGAAAAATTAAATAGAATTAGTTTGTCGATGAAAGAAGTCAGAAACTAATTGTGGAGCACCAACAATTATTCTTCAGGTGCAATATATTTATTAATAAGATCCAGGATCGATTTCGATTCCATTGAAGCCTGAAATATTTCAGAGAATCCAGCAACTTTAGCTTTCATTCGATCTAGCAATCCCATTTTTCTACTAAACAAAATAATAGGCGTATCTGAGAAATAAGGTAATTGTCTTAATTGAGAACATAATTCATAGGCCGTTAAACCAGGAACTTCTAAATCAATAAAAATAACGTCTGGTTTACGCTCTAGTAAAACAAAATAAGCTCGTAATGCTTCAGATTCTCCTAAAAAATCATATCCAGCCGTGCTCACAACCTTTTTCATGATTTGGGATATTAGAGGGCTGCTATTAACACAAGCAATGAGTTTACTTTTACTACTCATAAAAGCTTGAGAATCGCTCAGCATATTATCATAATCTTCCTCCGATAACATCAGAGAAGATATTGTATCGGCTGATTCTTGCTGTTTTTGTGAACTGGTAGAGTCGTTTTTGAAGATGATGGGAACATCGATATCAGAGGTGGCAACTAACTCTATAAAACCTAACTGATAGTAGGGCATAATAGAGCGAGCTAGAGTCATAGTACTTGTTTGCTTTTTGGCTGCTATATCTCGCAGGGGATATTTCTTATAAAATAATTTGGTAAATACTTGATAATTTTTTGCTGAAGTTTTGGTTTTTAATTTCTCTGGCTTCGTGATTTTTGGCGCGAAATCAGGCTCTATAGATTCTAAACCCGCACTTTGCCATTGCTGCCAAACCTTCCAAGCATCAATAATTTGCTTCTCTGCGTCCACCATTGTTAATTGGGGCGCCGTAATTTCTTTCTGAGGTTTCAGGTAATAGGTTATTTTTTTATTTTGTGTAATATCAAATAATATTTCTTTTATGATGGCGCGAATCGCTTTATTAGCCTGTTCTCGGCTAACTTTTTCTTGCTTAACCCAAAAACATAAAAGGTCATAGTCCCAAGTAATATCTATGTTTTCGAAACTTTCATGGGGTATATGATCTAGCTCTTCTTGTAGCTTCAAAGCTATTTGCGGAAAATAGGAGACAAGATGTCTTCTCCACCTTCTTACAGGATGTCTACCTCCCGTCGCATAGATAATTCTTCCTAGATAAAGAAAGAAAACCCATTCTAATTGATTCGGACTACTAAAATGTAGCTGACCACTAAACCGATTTTCTTTAAGAGATTGAAACAATCTAATCTGTTGTGAAGCAACAAAATTATCTATAAATATAATTCCAGAGTTCCAACTACCAGTCATATTCTCTATTTTAAAAATGAGTAGGATTCATTTGATAATGGATAATTGACTACTTTCTCGAATGAGAATACTTGCTTATGTCCTCGAAGGAGGATAATTGACTATGCCCTCGAAGGAGGATAATTGTCAATTGAGCATACAAGTACGACAATCCTAACATACAAAAATCTAGAATAATCTCCTTAGGTAAGTCTTTAAAATAAAAATATTAATGAATATGAAAGAATCTGTACAGGAACAAAATCATCATAAATTAAATACTTTGCTCAAAGATGCAGGGTTTGAAAATAGTCAGGAACTATCAAAGGCCACGGGAATTTCTCAATGGCAATTGAGCAGATTAGAATATGGTCTAATTCATCGACTAACTTTGGATATAGTTTTGCAGTTAGCGGCTGCTCTGAAGATACCATTAGAAAAATTAATCACTACTTTTGCTTCAGAAAAATTAATCACTACTTTTGCTTCCGAAGATAAATATTCTGAAGAAACAAGTACGGATTTGGGAGCAGAAAATCAGGAATATCAAAGATTACAAAAAACTATCGAACAACAACGGGAAACTTTAGAATTAGAGTTTCAAGCTGCTAGTGTACAGGCGATCGAATCATGGTTACTGCAATGGCCAACTGCGGTAGCTGCGATCGACAAAAATCCTGAATTGCCAGCGGAACGTTTATTACTTTTGGTAAAACCAATAGAAGAGCTGGTCTCTAACTGGGGGGTCGAAGCTATGTATGCTGTGGGAGAAGAATTGCCCTATGATCCCCAATGGCATGAATTGCTCAAAGGCGATGCTGAACCAGGAGATATGGTACAAGTTCGTTATGTGGGTTACAAACAGGGAGAGAAGATCCTCTACAAAGCAAAAGTTAGTACTTTTTCAGTTAACAGTTAGCAGTTATCAGTTATCAGTTATCAGTTAACTATTGAGTGATTAATAATTAATTAGCGGTTTAAAATTTATGGATTGGTGGCGGAAACTGAGGAAAAATCCTTTGGCTCGTTTTGGTGCGATTATCTTAATAATATTTTACGTAACAGTAATTTTTGCTGATTTTGTTGCGCCCTATAATCCCTATGCTTCACAAACTGATGGCTCTTTGTTGCCTCCAACGAAAATACATTGGGGAAGTTCAGAAGGTGAGTGGTTGGGAGCCTATGTCTATCCCACGACTCAAGGCGCTACGGATTTAGAGACAGGCGATCGCGATTTATTAGTTGATACCCAAAAACCTTCACCAATTCGTTTTTTGGTTAAAGGCTCAACTTATAATCTATTCAAAATCACGCTGCCTTTGCCTCCTAGCTTTAAAGAAGTAACAATATTTCCTGGGATCAAGAGCGATCGTCATTTTTTTGGCACCATTGGGCCAGGGAAAATTAATTTACTAGGTACCGATGAACAAGGTCGAGATGAATTTAGCCGCTTGGTTTTTGGTGGCAGGATTAGTTTATTTATTGGCTTAGTTGGGATCACAATTTCTTTTCCTTTAGGCATGATCGTCGGTGGAATCTCAGGATATTTTGGTGGTTGGATTGATGGGATTTTAATGCGCCTGGTAGAAGTTTTGATGACTATTCCAGGAATTTATTTATTGATCTCTTTAGCTGCTGTCTTACCTCCTAGTTTGAGTAGTACCGAAAGATTTTTATTAATTGTTTTGATTACTTCTTTTATTAGCTGGTCGGGTTTAGCCAGAGTAATTAGGGGGCAAGTTTTATCCCTCAAGGAACAAGAATTCATTCAAGCAGCTAAGGCAATGGGGGCAAATCCTTTCTATATTATTGTGCGCCATGTATTACCCCAAACTGCTACTTATATTATTATTTCGGCTACTTTAGCTGTTCCTGGGTTTATTGTGGCCGAATCTGTTTTGAGTCTGATTGGTTTAGGAATTCAGCAACCCGATCCTAGTTGGGGAAATCTACTTTCTCTGGCGACTAATGCCTCAATTCTCATGTTGCAACCTTGGTTGATTTGGCCGCCTGCGATTTTAATTATTCTGACCGTTTTGGCGTTTAATATTTTAGGGGATGGATTACGAGATGTTCTTGATCCTCGCAGTCTGAATAAAGGATGAGGTGAGGCATCATGAAGACCATTAATCAATTTCAATCAATTACTAATTATTCTCCTTGGCGAGAAAAATTAGAGCAGGTGATAACAGATTCGACAGATAATATCTATGTAGCTGTTCCTGATACGGTAGAAAATTTAACATCAGTTATTAAAGTCGCAGCGCAAGAGAAATGGCGTAT
>JBCCYD010000299.1:0-7646 GCA_039190385.1 Cyanobacteria bacterium P01_F01_bin.143
CGCGACTCGCGTCACTGAGCGAAGCCGCGCTGCCCGCTTCGATCGTCGCCTGGCCCGAGAACGCGCCTATTGTGTAAAAAAAACATTGTTTTGTTGATGTTTTTCAATATACAAAAGTGGTTAATTACTACTTTGTAAAAAGCCTACCCCTGTGAGCCAGGGATCTTCTGCTGTGCCGACGAAGCGGACTTGTTGGTTTTCGAATTTGAAGATTTCTGTCATGATTTTTTTCGTTTTATTCAGGAGGTTCGGTTTTGAAGGGGCGCGTGAGCAAGATGCTCACACTACCGGATAGCTGAAGATGTTGGGTTACGCTGTCGCTAACCCAACCTACATGTTTCATAACGATTAATATTTTGCAGCGAGATATTGACGTTTGAGGTAGTTGAGGGCGGCGGTGTGGGTAGCAAATTCTACTTCGTAGCCGTTTTCGGTGGAGGTGGCGAGCCAGGTGTTGAGCCAGGGGTTGCGATAGTAGTTGCCGATGAGGTAGTTGTTGGCGGTGATTTCGTGGTACTTGATGCCTTCGTTATAGTTGAAGTAGGTTGTTATTTCGTAGTAGGGGTTGTGGGTTTGATTGAAGATTGTTTGGCGTTGGTGCTCGAAGGCTATGGGATCAAATTCTGAAATGTTGGCGTTAAAAGTTGATGAAGCTGCTTGAGCTTCGAGTATTGGTTGTGTCATTATGTTTTTACCTTTTGGTTAGCAGAAGCGATCGCGATCTTTGGACGGAAAACGGTCGCTTTTGTTATCTATATCGTCATAGTACCACTACTTTACCTCTACGAGAAAATTGATAAGGCTTGATTTTAGGTGACCCCACTATGGGCAAAAGGTAGTGGTAAACTGTAGTTATGAGTTTGTATTTGATTGCGGCAATAAAAATGGCGGTTACCAAAGATAAGGAAAGAGTTACAGCATATATAACAAAAAACTTGAAGGCTGAGGCTGAACAGGCGGCAAGGAAGGAAGGTCGTTCTTTGAGTAATTATATTGAGCAACTTATTAAGAGGGATGTATCTAAGAAAGAAGTTAAGGTGTCGTAGTTTATCGGTGGGATGAGCGTTTTGCTCGTATGCAATGTTAATGAATAGCGGAGTGCTGGTGGCAATAGATTCTAGTGGTTGTGAGAACAGGTTTCCGAACTGTGTGCGGGTGGAGTTGGAAATTAGACCGATTGATGAGGATAGTTTTGATTTGGTGGCGGATATTCGTTTTGGGGAGCAGAGGATAAGAACGAATAAGTATGGTGAAGTGACTTTTGGTTTGAGAAGAGGAAGGCTGAAAGTTGAGCTGGACAAGGGAAAGGTGCCGCTACGAAATATTAAGTTAGATAAGGTTTTTCAGACGGAAGTAGAAGTTAAGGTGCAGCAGGTGGAGGGACAGGAGAAAAAGGTTGGAGGAAATTTAGGCTTTAAAGCTGGTGCGAGTGCAGTGGGGACAAGTACTAGTTCAGCGGGGCAAGAGTTTAGCTATAAGGAATATCGAGTGAGGACTGAGGGAGAACAGACAGATCCTTGTTGGGTTTTTGAGGCTGAATACATGGACTTTCTGGAAGGATTGCTGCGTGAGGCGGAGTTAGCAACTGTGAATGTGTTGGAAAAACCTTGTCGTTTAATTGCTACTTTTGAAGTAAGAAATATAGAAGATATTTGTTTGAAGGATGGGAAGTTGTTGGGGATAAAAAATATTACGAAGAAAAAATTGGCAGTAGTTGAGCGTTGGATAGCAAAGCGTTGGATTGAGGAAGCTTTGAAGGATAAGCCCTATTTGAGTAGGGTGGAGTTGGCGTATGGATAAGGAAAAGTTTGCTCAGGATTTAGAAGCAATACTGGAGCAAATTAATAATGCTGATACAGAAGAGCTATCGAAACTTGCAAAAATTACTGGTTTAGATTTGAGAAAAGATTTTGTGGCGGTAGATCTTAGTGGGGAAGATTTAAGTGGAGAAAACCTCAAAGGTGTCAACCTTTGTCATGCCAACCTTAAACATGCCAAACTTGAAGGCGCTAATCTTGAAGGTGCAAACCTGAAATATGCCAAACTTGAAGAAGCTACATTTGGCAATAATCTAGGAATTAATCAAGAATTACGTAGAGAATTTGAAGCAAGGGGAGCAAAATTTATCGATTTTCCGGAAGATCCAGCTTCAATAAAAGTGCTTGTACCTCGTTAACCAAAATCTTAGTCTCAGAACAATAGCTTTGTGGCAAAATCAATCATCCTGGGGTACGTTGCAAGTAGTAAGTATAACCTTCACGCTGCGGACAATTAGGGGAACAGGGAGAATGGGGTATGGCAACTCGCACTTTGGGAATTAAGTACGAAATAAGGGGATTTAAGGAGGCGAGCGAGAGCTTAAAGAGAATTAATTTGGGGATTAAAAGGAGCCTGAAGTTTGACAAGGAGCTGACGATACAAAGAATTAGCAATAGTAAGAAGGTCGCGGCGGTGGAGGTTGCTAATCTGGAGAGGGTTGAGGAGCAGCAACTGAATCAGCTGGAGAGGGCAAAGGCGGAATATAGAAGTTATTTGGGTGAGCCGCGTAATCAAGATTTTGGAGAAGTTTACAAGGATATTCTGAGCAGGATTAGGCAATATCGCGAGGAGATGAGGGCGGGAGATCTGAAGGCTGCGCTGAAGATGGCGGAGGAGTTGCTTGGTGCGATCGCGGTAGCAGAAGACATCTATAAAGAACTGGGAAATAAGCAATTTGCGGGTAGTTTGGGGCAACTGAAGAGGATTCGTGGGGAGATCTTGCGGGGTGATCGGGGACGAGGAAGAATTGATGTGGGCTTGTTGGCGATCGCCAGCACAGAAGAAGCGCAGGAGTTGGAGCTGGATTTTGATGCTTTGAGGGATTCGGCGGTGCTTTCGAGTGAGCAGTTGACGAAGTTTGAGCGTCAGCTTAGGGATGCTAGTGAGAGGGTTAGTGGGTTTTTAGAGAATCGCGATCGCGCGACGCAGGAAGGACGAATCAATATTATTCGTGAAGGTATCG
Source organism: Cyanobacteria bacterium P01_F01_bin.143 (assembly GCA_039190385.1). Classification (GTDB taxonomy): domain Bacteria; phylum Cyanobacteriota; class Cyanobacteriia; order Cyanobacteriales; family Xenococcaceae; genus Xenococcus. Next base: position 3,002 of record JBCCYD010000299.1, read on the forward strand.
AGAGTGGGACTGGCGAGCAAATTGTTCAGCTACAACTGAGTCAATTGGAGAATGAGGATCTCAATGAGCGTATTGAACATCTGACGGGTTCGATTGAGGCGATACAAAGAGATTTGCGATCTCCTCAGCTAGCGGCAGGTATTAAAAGAATTGAGGAAGCAGCAGCCGCTAAGGGTGTGGAGCTTACAACTGCGACCCTTACTAATTTCTTAGAGAAGGAAGATCGAGATTCGCAAGAGCAAGAAGCTTTAACAGCTTTACTTAATATCAGGCAAAATGAAGCTCAAATTTTGCAGTTTAGGGAGCAATTAACCCAGAATATCCAGCAATCGAGAAATTTTTAGTTTGGTGTTTAGATCTGCGGTTGGTGGGTTTAGGGATGGTGGTACGGTGGAGAATTTTGAGGAGGGTGGGACAGTTGAGCGGATCGTGCCTAAGCAGTAGAGCAAAATTAATTACACATATATAATAAAGAAAATAAGAGAAAAATAACAAGACAAGAAAAGAAGATAATATGAGAAGAATTAGAGACTTGTGCCCAGAGAATATAAAGCTCTTAACAAGAGTAAGTAGAGAAAGTAAGTATTATCAAGTTAGAGATAGAGCTAAATGTTTACTATTGAGTTATAGAGGATTTACGATTAAGGAATTAATTAGAATATTTAAGGTTAGTAGGAAAACAATATACAACTGGCTGACAAGATGGGAAGATGAAAAATGACCAGGATTGTATAATGGGAAAGGAAGAGGTAGAAAAGCACAATTTAATCAAAAAGAAAAAGAGCAAATTAAAGAATGGGTGAAAGAAGAGCCAAAGGCGCTAAATAAAGTAAAAACTAAAATAGAAAAAGAGTGGGGAATAACAACTAGTAAGACAACAATAAAAAGAATCATAAAAAAGTTGAACATGATATGGAAAAGAATGAAAAGAGGATTAAGCAAAGAAGCTGATGAATGGGAGTTAGAAGTAAAGATACCAGTATTGAAAGAGTTGATTGAGGAAGAAAAAAGAGGAGAGATAGAAGTAAGATATTTAGACCAAGCAGGTTTTTCTTTAACGCCATATATTCCTTATGGATGGCAAGAAAAAAAGGAAAGAATAGTCCTGAAATCTCGTCAAGGAAAAAGAATAAATGTTTGTGGATTAATGAATCGAAAAAATAAAATTTACTATGAAATAATTGAAGGAAGTATAAATAGTCAAAAAATCATAGAATTGTTAGATAAGTTTAGTGATAATTTAGAGCAAATAACTGTAGTAATTCTCGATCAAACATCGATCCACACAAGTGATGCGATAATTGCAAAAATAGAAGAATGGAAATCAAAAGGATTAGAACTTTTTTGGCTACCCACTTATTTACCTAAACTAAATTTAATCGAAATTCTCTGGAAATTTGTTAAATATGAATGGATTGAAACTAATGTCTATGAAAGCCAAACTAACTTAGTTGCTTATCTTAAAAATGTGCTTGATAATTTTGGTAATGAATATGTAATTAATTTTGCTTAGGTGCTTACGCCGATAAGCGATCGCCTGCGGGAAATCTCAGCACCAATTAGGAATGCTTTTCGGCGTGAGGGTAGCGGTGGCAGATTGGCGGTTTTTACTCCTGGTGAGGAGATTCTATCGATTAAGACTGGGGAAGCAGGACGGTATCAATCTCTGAAGCGTGAGTTTGGGGTTAATCCGCTGGAGAAGATTTTTGCCGGCAATTTTGTGGATGGTGGGTCGATTGAGAATAATTTGTTGGCGGGATTGGATTACAAGATTCCGAGGATTAATGTTGGTGCTATTGGTTCGCCTAATCGAACTGAGCCAGCGATAACGAAGAATTTTTATATGAGTTCTAATTATCATGTTCCTGATGTGGATAGTTTTAGAGCTTCTGACTATCAGTTGCAGCAAGAACAATTAGAAAACTTTAGAAGAATGGATGATAGAAGATAAGAAACTTTCTCCAGTTTGAAACTAGTAAATTTACTTTAATTAAGGAATGGTTGTGTGATCACCGATGAAGACTATTTGTCCATCTCGAACGAAAAATTTTGATTCGATCCCTGTGTTGGATCGGAAAATAAAAGAAGATGGATATTTGTCAGGTAAGTCGAGTTGAGACAATGTTCCACGTTGTCGAATCCATTCAATTCGCTGACCATCAGTCATATCGCGAGTGTATTCAGCGACGGCTTCTCTTTGTCGGAACAGGTCAACGATTACCATGACATTTCGAGGGAGATAATTTTGATTTATACGGAATTTTTTATTAAAAAACCGTATATCTAGCTCTTTAGGACGCGATCACGTAAGAAACAGTAGATTTTTGCTTAAGCGACTTCTAATAGGGCTAGATTCGGCTCTGGTAAGGGTAAATTTCTCTCTTGATAAGACTCAATCAATAGCTCTAAAACTTCTCTGCCATTTTTGGCAGCTTCCTCATAAGTTTCTCCGTGAGTAGACCATGTCTGACCTGGGAAATCTGGCAAAGCCACAAGATAAATATTATCTTCATCACTCCACTGGATAATCATTTGATACTTAAGACTCATTTTCTTTTACCTCTCTGATTGCTCTTTTTACATCTTGTTCTTGATAGCGTTGAGCATCTTTACCATCTTTGCCTGAAAGAGTGATACTTCCATTGTAAAGAGGATGCGCCCAAACAGTGTGACTGCCTTTGCCTCGTTTAGGAATCTGCGTAAACCCAGCCTTCGACAACATTGATTTTAATTCTCTTATCTTCTTTGGCATCTACTCAATTTTGGGGATTTGTTACTACAGTAGAACAAATCCGGTTAGTAGAATGAAAACCTTAGATCCAACATTCCAGAATCAGATCGCGCAACCAACTTCAACAATTACCTGGTGCTGGCTAATAGAGCGAATCGACGGTGTAAAGCTTGGATTTACTAGCTTTGACCTCAGCTTAACCATTGACGGGGTGACCTACGAACCCGCCACAGGTTTCGCACCATCGGCTGATAGTTCGGATGAAGGCTTTAAACAGAGTGATTCTCAATCCTTAAACGGTATCCTCAGCAGTGAGCAAATATCAGATCAAGATTTAATCGCTGGGGTTTATCAATATGCGAAGATAACTTGTTTTCAGGTCGATGTAACCAATCTACCCGCGACATTGGCAAGGTTACCACCTAATTTCTTAGAGGTATATAAGGGGTTTCTCGGGAAAGTAACCCAGAGCGATCGCGGTTTCACCATTGAAGTAAGAAAAATCGACAACCTGCTAGAAACAGAAATTGGCAAGACGACCTCGAAAAAGTGTGGCCATGAACTAGGTGACGAAAATTGTCAGGCTAATATTGCAGCGTTTACGACAGTAACTACTGTTAATTCAGTGATTAATCAATATACTTTAGTATTAGGTGGTACGTTTGCTGATGGTCAGTTTAATAGAGGAAAAATTGAATTTACCACTGGGGCAAATCAGGGAATAGTGAGAGATATTAGCAGTAATACTGGTTCGACATTTGTGATGTTTCAGCCATTTCCTTCGGCAATTAATCCTGGTGAATCTGTCAAGATAAGTGAGGGTTGTGATAAGACACTCTATACTTGTTTCGTTAAATTCAATAATGTGATTAATGGAGACCATGAGCCGCATATTCCTACGCAGGATCAGGCGAACAATAATCCTGGTAGTTAAGTAATAAATAATAAGTAATGAGTAGAGTCCTGTCTTCGCAGGATCGAGATAATGGGTAATAAGTGAAAAATTCTGGAGAAGTTTCAAGAGTCGCGAAAAGTTTGGTTGGAACGCCTTACGCCTTTCAACAGAGATCGAGTGAATATGGTTGTGATTGTTTGGGGTTAGTTTTATTAATTGGTTGGGAATTAGAGCTATTTAATTTTGATATCAAAGGTTATGGAAAAGCTGTTAGTCATCAGCTCAAAGATGGTATCGAAAAACATTGTGATACTTTACCAAAAATTAAAGCAGGTGCGTTAGTATTATTTGAGATTAATAATGTACCTCAACATTGCGGAATTATTACTCACTATCGTGGTGGTTGGGGGTTGGTTCATGCTTATGAAAATGTTGGTCAAGTGAGAGAGCATTCTCTAATTAATTGGTGGAAGGATAAAATTTGTGGTGTCTATGCCTTGCCCAATGTAAATTATGATTAATTTTGCTGAAGAGAAATTAGAACTCGGATACGATTACGGTGCTATTGGTGGTATGCGTTTCAAGACAACCATCATTAAAGATGGCGAGAAAAATGAACAAAGGAATGTTGATTGGTGGTTGCCATTAGGACGTTGGCAATTAGGAGAACGAACTTTACTAGAGTCCGATTCAGAACAAATTAAAGAATTAGAATATCTGCGAGGTTTTCATCAGAATTGCAAAGGTAGTAAGCAAGGTTTTCGTTTCAAGGATTGGTCTGATTATCAAGGGGATAATGTTATTGGTATTGGTGATGGCAATCGAACTCAATGGCAATTAGTTAAAACTTACTTTGCCGATAATCATGTCACTTATCGGCCAATTACTAAGCCTATGCCTTACCCATAACTATGGAAAAGATTGCCATGACTGTACTCTAATCATCAAAGAGCTAGAGAAATTAAAGAAATGCAATCCTGGGCAAAAGAAGAACTTAAAAACGCTAATCTACCAGATAA
>JBCCYD010000300.1:0-7623 GCA_039190385.1 Cyanobacteria bacterium P01_F01_bin.143
AATCGATTATGTCCAAGTAAGAGCCAAATCTCTTATTGGTTTAGCTATTATTCAGCGTCAGCATAAAAATTTTAATTTAGCCCAAACCTATCATCAAGAGGCTATTAAATTGCTAGAAGAGATTGAAGCTAAATGTGATCTAGCAGAAGCTTATTTTCAGTTTGCCATTACCCTAAAGCAGGTTAAGAATTTATCACAAAGTACAATATATTTTCAGCAAGCTAAAGATTTATTTAAGCAACTAGAAGCACCCAGACAAGTAGCAAAAAGTGAATCTTTTTTGTTTTAATGACATATGAGTACATTAGATTAAGTCCGCTTTAATGATAATCATGTACTTAGGAGCGTAACATGTCTAGAAGACAACCTTTCCCTATCATAGGAACAGTAAGCATTAATTTTCTTAGCTCGTTTTCCTTATTCGATCCTATCAAAATTGAAGCCGAAGATTACAACAACTATTTTGATACTACAGCTGGGAATTCTGGAGGAGCTTACCGTAGTGATGATGTTGATATTGAAGCTACTTCCGATATCGGAGGTGGATTTAATGTTGGCTGGATAGATGAGGGGGAATGGTTAACCTATAATGTTAATATTCCCATAGACGGCCTTTATTATGCAGTAGCCCGCGTTGCCTCACGGTCTGAGAGATCCCACGGTCTAGGTGTTTCTCTTAATGGACAAAGCACAACTTTAAATTTTGGGGCTACTGGAGACTGGCAATCTTGGGGAGATGTTGTCGGTGGAGCTTTTAACCTCAGCGCTGGTAGTTATAATCTGCGCCTAGATATGGAAAGTAGTCTTTTTAATCTTAATCATATTGAGTTTAAACCAGCAACAAGCTCACTACCTAGCACAGTAGTTCGAGTGGAAGCCGAAGATTACAACAACTCTTTTGATACTACATCTGGGAATTCTGGAGGAGCTTACCGTAATGATGATGTTGATATTGAATCTACTACCGATGTGGGAGGTGGATTTAATATTGGCTATATAGATGAGGGGGAATGGTTAACCTATGATGTCAATATTCCAGAAAATGGTAACTATCAGATTGTCGCTCGCGTTGCTTCTCGGTCTGAGCAACTTCACCAGCTAGATGTTTCAATTGATGGAGAAACTAGAACCATTAATTTTGATGCTACTGGTGATTGGCAGTCTTGGGAGAATGCGATCGGTGGGGTCATTAATCTAACGGCTGGCAGCTATAGTCTACGTCTCGATATGGTAAGCGAACTGTTCAATATTAACTATATTGATTTTGTTCCAGTACCAGAACTTCAGCTAAGTGGGAGTGATAGCAACGATACTTTGTTAGGAGAATCTGGTGATGATACTTTGTCAGGAGAAGCTGGAGATGATCAATTAAATGGCAGTTATGGTAGTGATTCTCTTTCTGGAGGCTTGGGTAACGATTATCTAAATGGTTTTGGAGGAGGTTATTCCCCAGAGATTGACATTCTTACTGGTGGTGCAGGAACCGATACTTTCGTTATTGGTGATTCTCGGGGCATTGCTTATCAAGGTGGTGGCAGTGATGACACTATAGATAATTCCTTTGCTCTGATTAGGGATTTTTCAGCAGAAGATGATTATATTCAAGCTTATGGCAGTTCTAGTAACTACGAATTAGAGTTTGGTGACTGGTTTGGTAATTCTACCGGCGAAGATACGGGAATTTATGTAGGTGATGATTTAATTGCTGTGGTTCAAGACATAACAGTCGGCAACTTTGATAGGTTTTTATTTGTGTAGTCTAACTTTTTATAGGTTCTTCAGAGAATTTTTGAGATAAGCAAGGAAAGCATGAAGATAATTCAACCAGATGTTTCTCTAGCTCATTTTCAGGTTTGATTGCTTGGCATAATCTTGTCTTTAGTATTCGCAACATAAAGTTAATTTCTGTAAAGATTTTGTAAACATACCTACTTATAACACTTAATATCTAGATATCTACTTTAATCTGATTTAGTAGGAGACAAAAATGCGGAATTCTCAACCTATTATTGGCTCAGTAAGTTTGGGTCTGACTGGTTCTCCTGATCCCGAGGTAGGGCTAATTGGGAATATTGGCTCAAATATTGGAGGAACCTGGTTTGGTGTATTCCAAGAAGATTCTGGTCGGAATGCGTATTCTTATAGAAGTAACTTCGATGATTTTACTGACGCAATCCAAGAGCGATGGGATCAAGATTATGATCTAATTGATGTCGAGTATAGCAATGGAATCTGGTTTGGTGTTTTCGGAGAAGATATAAGCCTGAATGCTTACTCATCTAGAGGAAATCTTGATGACTTCACTGACGCAATCCGAGATCGATGGGATCAGGGTCGTGATTTAATTGATGTCGAATATGGTGATGGAACCTGGTTTGGTGTTTTCGGTTCAGAGCCGACTAGTAATGCTTATTCCTATAGTGGAAACCTAGATAGATTCACTGAACAAATTCAAGAGCGATGGGATCAAGGATATGATTTAGTTGATGTCGAATATGGTGACGGAACCTGGTTTGGCGTTTTCCAAATAGATACTGTTTCCACTGCTTATTCCTATAGCGGAAACATAGATAGATTCACTGAACAAATTGAAGCGAGATGGGACCAAGGATATGATTTAATTGATGTTGAATATGACAACGGAGTTTGGTTTGGTGTTTTTGACCAGGATTCTGGTGCCAATGCCTACTCTTACGGGAGCTTAGATACACTCGTCGGACAAATCCAAGAAAGATGGGACGAAGGATTTAGTTTAGTAGACATTGGTGTTGGCTAGATCTATTGATTTTGTTAAATATAGTTGAGCAAGAGATATAAAAGATTAAGCGTTAAACTTATTTGGTTTATTTTGATATAATGATAAAATTATCACAATATTCAAGATTGATAAAGGATAAAGTCACTATTAGGTCTTTAGAAAGCGCATTCATTTTCAGTTTTTTCTTGTTTTCTACTTCCGTTAATGCTCAAGTTATTACTGATGGCACTACAAATACTACAGTAGATAATAATGGGACAATTCTTAATGGCGATATAGCAGGAACTAATTTATTCCATAGTTTTCAAGAGTTTTCCATTCCTAATGGTGGCAGAGCTTTTTTTGAAACTAATTCTGACATAGCCAATATATTTTCTCGTGTTACTGGGGGCGAAATATCTACTATTGATGGGTTATTAGGTGCTAGTGGTACAGCAAATTTATTTTTGCTGAATCCCTCAGGAATTATTTTTGGTGGAAATGCTACCTTAGGTATTGGAGGATCCTTTATTGGCACATCTGCTGATAGTGTCCAATTTTCTGATGGTACTGTGTTTAGCGCTATAGATATGGAAACACAGCCTATTTTAACAATTCATGCTCCTATTGGTCTGAACTTTAGGGACAATCCAGGCAATATAGTTAATCAATCTTTTGTTACAGATGATACAGGTTTTGATTTAATCGGGTTAAGAGTGCCAGCCAATAAAACTCTAGCCCTGATAGGAGGCAATCTATCTATTAATGGAGGTTTTGTAAGCACTATAGATGGAAGGATTGAGCTAGGAAGTGTCTCTGCAAATAGTACGGTTAGCTTAAGGTCAATTGAACAAGGATTTGATGTTACTTATTCAGAAGACACCAATTTTCAAGATATGAGTTTATCTGGTGCTGCTTTTGTCAACAATTTCGGGACAAATCCAGGAGATATAGAAGTACAGGGAAAAAATATTAGTTTGACCGAAGGAAGCATTATTAGCATTGATGCGAATAATAGTGGACAAGCAGGAAATCTTAGTGTGGTAGCTTCTGAGTCTTTAACTTTAGATGGCAATGGCTTAGAAGTAAATATAGGTAATTTTTCAACTAGTTTATCTAATACCATATCTGGTGGAGCCACAGGAGAAGGAAGTCAAATAAATATCAGCAGTCCACAGCTCACAATAAATAATGGAGCAAATATATTTGCTAATGTTTCTGGTGAAGGTCAAGGAGTTGATATCGTAATCGATGCTGAAAACATAGTTGTGGATACTCCTTTTATAGTCGATATTGAATCAGGTAGTTTTCAGCCTGTGGGGATTTTTGCGCAAGTCGGACAAAATGGTTTTGGAGATGGCGGAGATATTACGATAGAAACAGATAGGTTAACTTTAAACAAAGGAGGTCAAATTACCACTGATACTTTTGGCGGTGGTAATGCCGGGAATTTAACTATTACTGCTACTAAATCTATTGAAATAAACGGCACGATTAATGATTCTTTAGCTACTGAGAATATTATTGATAGCGATAATCCTAGTGGTTTATTTGCTAATGTGGGAAATAGAGCTACTGCGACAGGAAATGGCGGCAATTTAACTCTTACGACTCCTCAACTTGTGGTTAGTGATGGAGCGCAGATTGGTACTGTGGCAAGAAATACTGGTAATGGTGGGATTCTAACAATCAATACTACTGAATCAATATTTTTAACTGGGACTTCTCCATTAGCAGTATTAGACGGAACGGGTAGAAGCGGTATTTTTGCTAATGCTGGGCGATCATTCCGTGATCCTGAATCAGGAGATATAATTCCTACGACAGAGAATGGTGGCTCTGTTAAGATAAACTCTCAAATCTTAACGATTGAAAAAGGTGCAGTTATTTCTATTAACACTTTAAGTCAGGGCAATGGAGGCAATGGAAATATTAATGTCAATAGACTGATTGTTCGCGAGGGAGGACAAATTGGTGCTGGCTCTCGTATTGAGGCAAATTCTCTAGATCCAGAAGGAATCAGGGGCAATGGAGGTCAGTTGAAGATTAATGCTACCGAAGCTATAGAAATTACTGGAATTGGAGATATTAACAATCAACAAGTTAATAGTAGTATTTTTACTGAAGCCCAAAGCACGGGAAATGCTGGGACTTTGACCTTAACTACTGACAACCTAACTGTTAGTGACGGCGGAGAGATTAATACTAGTGCGACAGGCACAGGTGCGGCAGGAAGTTTAACGATCGCGGCAAATTCTTTAACTCTTAGCGGCGGAACATTAACCGCAGAAACCGCAGCCGGAACAGGAGGAAATATTAATTTAGACGTAAGCGATCGCATTAACCTAGTCAATAATAGCGGAATTTCGGCAAGAGCAACGGGAACAGCTAATGGCGGAAATATTGATATCGACACTACTTTTATAATTGCCTCGCCCAATCAAAATAGTGATATCGTAGCTAGCGCTGATTCAGAAGGCATTGGCGGAAGAATTACTATCGAAGCAGAAGGAATTTTTGGTCTCGAAGTTCGTTCTCAAGATGCTCTCACTAATGATATCGATGCTAGCGGCGGAGTGGATGGGGAGGTTAGAATCAATACTCCTGACACTGATGTGACTAGAGGCTTAAGTCGGACTACGCAAAATATCGTTCAATCTGAACAAATAACAGCTCAAGCTTGTTCTCGCGATCGCGCTTCCCAAAGAACCGCTAGTTTGATTATTAAAAATAAGGGTGGGCTGCCACCCGACGTAACAGCTCCCTTTTTTGCTGATCCGATATTAAGTAACGAAGCCAGTACGATCTCCAAACTTCAAGAAAATTATCCTAATATCGAACCTATAAAAACTAGTATTGGAGATATTTATCCAGCTAGAGGAATTATCAAAACAGCCGATGGGAAAATTATTCTTACAGCCTATCCAACTGAGGCAAACATGAGAGAGTTTCATGTTGCTGCTAATTGTGGTCAAATTTAGGCATATTTTGTGCAATTTTAGTGAACTTTATTGTTCGCGATCGCAAGACAAAATAGGGGTTTAGCTAAAATTTATAGAAACTTCGAGCTAATCCACCTATTACCCATTACCCATTACCTAAATCTGGTTGTTTTTTATGCCATTCGGTAGCTTTTTCATAGGCATGAGCGACATGAAACAAAACATCTTCACGCAAGAGATTACTAATCAATTGCATCCCAATGGGTAAACCAGCATCATCAAAACCACAGGGAACATTAATTCCTGGTAAACCAGCTAGATTCACAGGAATAGTCATTAAATCGGAAAGATACATCGACAGTGGATCAGCAGTTTTTTCTCCTGCTTTAAAAGCCGTACTTGGGGAAGTTGGAGAAACCAGAACATCAACTTCTTCAAAGGCATTCTCAAAATCCTGTTTAATCAAAGTCCGAACCTTTTGCGCCTTAAGATAATAAGCATCGTAATAACCTGCCGATAAAGCATAGGTGCCCAGCATAATCCGTCGTTTCACTTCATCACCAAAACCAGCAGCGCGCGTGCCCGTGTACATATTCACTAAATTATCAGCTTCTTTACGGATACCATATTTAACCGCGTCATAACGAGCTAGATTTGCTGAGGCTTCCGATGGCGCAATCATGTAATAAGCAGGTAAACCGTAACGGAAACGAGGACAAGAAATCTCTTTGATCTCAGCACCTAAAGCTTCTAACTGCGCGATCGCTTTTTTGACTGCTTCAGTAACAACAGGTTCTAAACCTTCACCAAAAGTTTCAGTGATAATGCCAACTTTTAAACCCTTTTTCAGTTTTGGTTGTAGATATTGAGTATAGTCAGGGATGTCCACTTTCAAGCTGGTAGAATCGCGAGGATCATGACCCGCGATCGCGCCTAACAAAATTGCTGCATCTTCTACATTCCGCGAAAAGGGGCCAATCTGATCCAAAGAAGAAGCATAGGCCACCAAGCCAAAACGAGAGACTAAACCATAGGTTGGTTTCAAGCCGATAACACCGCAAAAAGAAGCAGGTTGACGAATTGAGCCTCCTGTATCCGAACCCAAAGAAACTACACATTCATTTGCCGCAACAGCCGCCGCCGAACCACCAGAAGATCCACCTGGTACTCGTTCAAGATCCCAAGGATTAGCCGTAACCTGATAGCCAGAGTTTTCGGTAGAACTTCCCATGGCAAACTCATCTAGGTTAGTTTTGCCGACCATAACTGCCCCAGCATCTTGTAATTTCTGGGTTACCGTAGATTCGTAGGGAGGAACAAAATTCTCCAGGATGCGAGAGCCACAGGTAGTTTTAATCCCTTTGGTGCACATATTATCTTTGATCCCAATGGGAATACCTTCTAAGATACCAATCTCGTCTCCCGCAGCGATCTTATCATCTACTTTCTGGGCTTGTTCTAAGGCATAATCACCAGTAACCGAGAGGAAAGCTCTAACTTTAGGTTCTAATTTTGTCAGACGTTCCAAGGTTTCCTGAGTGATTTCTCGGGCAGAACGTTCTTTACTAACTAGCTGTTGATGTAATTCCTTAATAGTTTCTTGAGACATTTAGCTATAAATGGTTACGCTTACAGACTTTATCCGAAATCATGGGTCTAAAACCCCGTCCTTTAGGACGTAATACTCTCGGTATATTAACTCAAGTAAATCTTTACACACTATTTTTTTACATGTAAGCTATAATAGCTACATGCTAACAATAAATTACGAGTATAAATTACAGCCCACAAAAGAACAGATTTTAGATATCGAAAAGACATTAGATATTTGTCGATCTGTTTGGAACTTTGCGCTAGGACAGCGTAAGGATTGGTGCCGTTCTCGTAAGTCACCAGTGAATGCTTGCTCAATCAGCTCAGAATATATAATTTCTGCTGATGAGC
>JBCCYD010000301.1:0-7620 GCA_039190385.1 Cyanobacteria bacterium P01_F01_bin.143
CCCACTATCACCCTGTAAAGCCTCATCATCCAAACTCGCCCCAGGTAAATTCCGAATATACTCGCTGATATATCTTTTCGCTTGGTCTTGTTTAAAGAAATATTCTCCAGGCTCAAAACTCTTCCAAGCAATCTTACTCAACAAATCTTCCTTCTTAGCAACCGATAAAGGTTTATAAACCTTATCTCTTTTAATTCCCCGTTTCGCATCCCATTTCTTGAGCAATGTATCTAAACCTTCCTCATATAATTCCTTCCGATTGGCAGGAAAATCTCCCAATTCCTCAAAAGAAATACAAAGCAAAGTCAACAACAAAGGACTAGAAACTAATTCTTTAATCGGTTTTTCCTTATCTAATTGCTTCAAAAAAGTTTCTGCTTTAATTAGCTTATTTTTAAACCAATTATTGGCAAAACTCGTAATTTGCTTCCAATCAAAATCTGCTATTTCTACCTCAGTAAATTGTCCAAAAGTGTATTCCCTCGCGGCAATCCGACAAGTCATTAAATATTGATTATCAGGAAATTGATTGGTTAAACTTTCAATTTCCCTAATCACCCTCTGGCTATCTACTTCAAGGACTTCATCCAAACCATCTAAACAAATCAAAGCTTTTCCTTGTTTGAAAATTTCTTGTAAATCTTCCCGATCCTGGTTGTAAATATATTGACCAAGATAATCAAACAAACTCGGTTTATCTTCCGTTTCTGCAAATTCTTTCAGACTAATAAAGAATGGAACAAACTCGCCTTGAAATAAACCACGAATAGATTGAATAACTAAATGCTTGAGAAAAGTTGTTTTGCCTGCTCCTGGCTTTCCCAAAATCATCAATTTGGAATACTTGGCTACAGCTTCTTTCCCTGGCATCTTTGCTTCAGCAACTTTGCCAAAATTAAAACGATCAAAATCTTCCAAACTACAACTCGTAATCAGTTCGCCAATATCTTTGCGTCTTCGCCCAAGAATTTTCTCCAGGATATTAACTTGGGTATAAATCTTCCCTAACCCAATGGGTTGACTCATATCCAAGATACGCATGGTTCCACAGCGATTTTCAATATCTCTTCTGACTTGTTTTCGCAGTTTATTGACCAGCACCGCGATATCTATTTCTGTTGTTTGAACATTTTCTTCCAATTCCGTCAGATCAGTATTGTCAAAACTACCTTCGTTTAACCCCGCTACTTCTTGCCAATCGACATCAATTATTCCGCAAATTTCCACAAACAGCTCGCAAGATACAGGTTTGCCATTAAAAAACTTAGAAATTGGCTGACGAGTACATCCTAATCTTTGTGCAATAGTTTTCTGGGTTATATTTTTGAGTCTTCTTGCTTGTCTAACCTCGTCTAGATACTGTTCTAGAACTTGATGCGATCGCTCATTCATAATTCAACGCAACTACTTTTGTTCATTGTAGCGATTTTGTGTTTGTTGTATTTCAACATATTATTTTTGAGCTGAATTTTATCTTCAAAATGTTATAAAATATCATTAAACCCACAATACAAATTTATTTTTGAAAAAAAAATTATTTTCTTTAAAACTTTTTTTTTGAATTTTATCAACGAAAAAAATTCAATTTTAGAAAATGCTTGAGATTCTTTTTAAACCATGATATTATTTGTTACATAATGGAAGTGGTGACGTTTACTCAAAGAAGTTATCACTTCCATTATGAAGAATTAAAATTATAATACACCAGCGATCGCCACTTGTCAACCTCTTCTTAACTAAAGAAAATATTAAGAAAAATTAAAAAATTATTTGAGTTTTACTCATGTAAAAGATAAAACAAAAAAATAATACATGCGAAATTTTTTTCCCCTCATCACAACACACAACTTATACTCAAGTCACACAAAAGTTATATCTTCCGAAAGCCTAGTCAATACAGGGATTAGATGAATATTTAAGAGTCAAAACTACTTAAATATAAACTCATGGAAGGAATACTTTTTTGGCTACTCTGGACTCTCTTAGCCTGGGCTTTAGGGCGTGTCGCTGATGCAATACTGGATTTCATTCTCGAATGGCTCAAACGCCGATAAAAAAGAAAACTAGTAGCATGTCTAGACTAAAATGTTGGGTAAATATTTCTTGAAATATAATTTTGCTCGTGAGCGAGACGCTCACACTACCCAATAAATTAATCTGGACGCGTCACTAGTAGAGCGTCAACTTTGTTTTGAGAAATAAACTTTGATCATTATCTCCCTCTGCTCCTTATCCTAAAGGACTACCTTCGGGTCGTGCGAAGCGGTATCCTTTAGGGCTGCCCCTCCGCTCCCTCTGCTTATATCAATGTTATGGATACTCTGAAACAACTGTGTTTGTACGATCGCGATTATTACTTGTGGCTAGAGACAACTGTTCAACAGCTAAAAAATGGCTCCTTTAATAAGATTGATTTAGCTAATTTGATTGAGGAAGTAGAGTCTTTGGGGAGAAAAGAAAGAGCAGAATTACGTAATCGTCTCAAAATTCTATTTGAGCATTTACTCAAACTCAACTATTGGGAACAGGAAAAAGAATGGAATCAACGAGGCTGGAATTTAACGATTGAAGAACAAAAATTACAAATCACCAGATTAATTGCTGATAGTCCTAGCTTGAAATCTCATTTGGATGTTCTCAGTCAGGAAGCCTATGAAGATGCTTTGAAAATCACCAAGCTCAAAACAGAGTTAGATAATTTACCTGAGAATAATCCATTTGATTTGAATTTTCTCAATTTGTGATCACAAACTAAATCTCAATCCTCGTTTCTTAATTGACACAGTTCCCTAAAGCGATCGCCTCGATGTTCAAAACTCAAATATTGATCGAAGCTAGCACAAGCAGGAGACAATAAAACTACCTTGGCATTATTCTCCTGGGCCAACTCAGCACTACGAACCACCGCATTCTCTAAAGTTTCTACTATTTCATAATTGCTGTAATCTGATTCCCTTAATCTTTGGGCAAAATATTCTGCGGCTTCCCCAATCAGTAACACGGAACTTGCTTTCTGTTTAATCTGTTCAATCCAAGCTTGATCTTCTCCCGACTTGGCTTGTCCCCCAGCAATTAAAATTGCAGGAGCATCCACCGAAGCTAAACCAACCTCTGCCGCATCATAATTAGTTGCCTTGCTGTCGTTAATATAATCAACTCCTTGATAGGTTCCCAGATATTCCAAACGATGGGGCACTCCAGGAAAGCTAGTAATTGCTTCTGCGATCGCGTTTTTGTCAATACCTGCTAATCTAGCTGCGGCAACAGCCAAGAGTAAATTTTGTTGATTATGTTTGCCTGGCATTTTAAATAGAGATAGGGGTAAGATTAACTCGCCGAAAGCGACAATCCAAGAATCTTCAATCCAGACCAGGCGATCACGTTTAATTTCGCGATCGCCAAATAAACTATCCTTATCCCCAATCGTTGTCCAATAAGCATTTTGCCATTGAGTTTGTCCTAATTTCCGCAGGTAAGGATCATCCCCATTAAAAATTGCCTGACGACTGCGATCTAGCAAAGAAGCTTTAATCTGATAATAATGTTCTAGAGTTTTGTGACGGCTTAGATGATCAGGTGTAAAAGTTGTCCAAAGACCAATTCTCGGCTGAAGTTGTGCCGAAGCCTCAATCTGATAACTACTCAACTCCGCCACAACCCAATCTAAATTATTTCCTGGTTGATTTTGCTGTAACACTAATTCACAAGCAGCATAACCAATATTGCCACAAGCTGGAGCAGACAATCCAGCAGCCTTAAACATCGCTGCAAGCAAAGCAGTAGTAGTAGTTTTTCCATTCGTTCCGGTAACGCCCAACCAAGGAATTTCTGATAGATATCGCCAAGCTAGCTCAATTTCGCCGATAGTATCGATGCCCTGCTCCCGTGCTGCCACCAAAATCGGAATATCCCAAGGAACCCCAGGACTGACGACAATCAAATCTGGTTTATTTTCAGTTAAATTAGGAGAATATGCCAGTTTGACAGCAATATTTTCCTGTTCCAATTCCTGTATAGATTTTTGCAACTCCTGACCATTAGAACGAGATAAAATCGAATCTTTGGTAGCAGCATCTCCTAAAGTCACATCCCAACCATCTTGATTCAGGACTTTCGCAGCAGCAATTCCCGATCTTCCTAATCCGATAACCTCAGCTCTGGGCATATTTTCTTAATAGACTGTTTGTTAACTGGCAACAATTGCAAATTATAAAGCTTTTACGAGTTAAAGACTGCGCAAGTGAATACTACAAATAGATTTCTTTTCAGACGAATTAGTCACCTCAGGGAATGATACGATTGTCTTTTGCAGATATAGGAAAAAATTATGGCAGAAACTTTAATGTTCAACGCTCTGCGGGAAGCCACAGACGAAGAAATGGCAAGAGATAACACAGTATTCGTTTTAGGCGAAGATGTCGGGCATTATGGTGGTTCTTATAAAGTTACAAAAAATCTTTATGAAAAATATGGTGATCTCAGAGTTTTAGATACGCCGATCGCAGAAAATAGCTTTTGCGGCATGGCAGTCGGAGCAGCTTTGACTGGATTGCGCCCCATCATTGAAGGGATGAACATGGGTTTTTTGCTCTTAGCATTCAATCAAATTGCTAATAATGCAGGAATGTTGCGCTACACTTCCGGCGGCAATTTCAAAATTCCTATGGTGATTCGTGGCCCTGGTGGTGTGGGTAGACAATTAGGAGCAGAGCATTCTCAACGATTAGAAGCCTATTTTCATGCTGTACCAGGTTTGAAAATTGTCGCTTGTTCCACAGCTTATAATGCCAAGGGATTATTAAAAGCAGCGATTCGAGACGACAATCCTGTATTATTTTTTGAGCATGTTTTGCTGTATAACCATAAGGAAGATTTACCAGAAGAAGAATATATTGTTCCTCTAGATAAGGCGGAAATGGTTCGTCCAGGAAAAGATGTTACTATTTTGACCTATTCTCGGATGCGTCACCATTGTACTCAGGCAGCGAAAGTGTTGGAGAAAAAAGGATTTGATCCAGAAGTTATTGACTTAATTTCCTTGAAACCTTTTGACATGGAAACAATTAGTGCCTCGGTTAAGAAAACTCATCGAGTAATTATTGTCGAAGAATGTATGAAAACTGGGGGTATTGGTGCTGAGTTGGTGGCATTGATTAGCGAACAGTTATTTGATGAGTTGGATGCTCCTGTAATGCGTTTATCTTCTCAAGATATTCCTACTCCTTATAACGGGAAGTTGGAAAGTTTAACGATTATTCAACCAGCACAAATTGTGGAAGCTGTTGAAAAAATGGTAGCAATGCAAGTTTGAATCATTGAACATTAAACATTGACCTTAGGGTGCCGTTAGCGCTACTAGCGTAACGCACCATTCCTCATCTATAAGATATGCGATCGCAATGGGATAAAGAGTAATGAAAAGCGATCGCGATTAGAGAAAGCTCACAGAACAGCGATCGCAACTTTATCTAAGATATTTGAGTTATTTTTGATAGAATTAAATTTGCATTGAATTTAGTGTTTATTTGATTTTATGCTTAACCTCAGTAGAGATATTCAGTCTCTTTCTCACTTCAAGCGCAATACTTCTGGCTTAATTGAACAAATGAAGCAAACAGGACAACCTGTAGTTTTAACAGTGAATGGAAAAGCCGAAATTATTGTTCAGGATGCCATATCCTATCAAAAGCTATTAGACAAGATTGAAAGATTGGAAACTATAGCAGGCATCAAACAAGGGTTAATAGATATTGAATCTGGACAAACTCAATCTTTAAAAGAATTCGAACAAGAAATGCAGCAAAAGCATGGGATTTCAAGTTAGAACGAGTAAAGCAGCAGGATTACAGATTGAAACAACTTACCTATGGCTGAAAAAAAGGAACAAAGACTATGCTGATGAATGGTTTAAAGGATTAATGAATGCAATCGCTTCTTTACAAGAAAAACCTCGACGTTGTTCTTTGGCTATAGAACATGAGGTCTTTAACGAAGAAGTAAGACAATTAATTTATGGGAAAGCAAGGAATAGATATCGAATCTTATTTACAATTCGTGAAGATGTAGTGTATGTACTTTTTGTGCGTCATACTTCTCAATCACTGCTCACTGGTAATGAAATTGGAGATGAAGACTAAGCGCAAGAAATATTTTATTAATCGCGATCGCGGCAGTGGAAAATAAAAGATCTGCGATCGCGAATAGAGAAAGATTGATGAACAGCGATCGCGTTAAGAATTATAATTCAACATTGATAAATCATTTGAGAAAACATTATGGGACTTCTTATTGATGGTGTTTGGCATGACCAATGGTATGACACTAGAAGCACTGAAGGTCGATTCGTTCGTCAAGCTTCTCAGTTTCGTAACTGGGTAACTTCTGACGGAGAACCCGGTCCAACTGGCAAAGGCGGTTTTAAAGCAGAACTGGGACGTTATCATCTCTATGTTTCCTATGCCTGTCCTTGGGCTCACCGCACCCTAATTTTTCGAGCTCTCAAGGGTCTCGAACAAATGATATCAGTATCAGTTGTTAATTGGTATATGGGCGAACAGGGTTGGACTTTTGAACCTGGGGAAGGGGTGATTCAAGATCCACTTTTCAACGCTCAGTACCTACATCAAATTTACACAAAAGCAGATCCTAAATACACCGGTAGAGTCACGGTGCCGATTCTCTGGGATAAAAATACTCAAACAATTGTTAACAACGAATCTTCTGAGATTATTCGCATGTTCAACAGTGCCTTTGATTCCATTGGTGCAAAGCCTGGAGACTACTATCCTGAAGCCTTAAGGGCCGAGATCAACTCACTTAATGAGCGTATTTACTCAACTGTCAATAACGGGGTCTATAAATGCGGATTCGCTACAACACAAGTAGCTTACGAAGAGGCCTTAAAACCTTTATTTAATACTCTCGATTGGCTCGAACAACGACTTTCAAGTCAACGCTATCTTACGGGAGAGCAGATCACGGAAGCAGACTGGCGGCTTTTTACTACCTTGATTCGATTTGATGCTGTATATGTTGGGCATTTTAAATGCAATATTCGTCGAATCGTTGATTATCTTCATCTATGGAGATATGTTCGAGAGCTTTATCAGACTCCAGGCGTTGCAGATACTGTCAATTTTCCTCATATTAAAAAACATTATTACCAAAGCCATAAAACAATTAATCCAACAGGGGTTGTTCCAATGGGGCCAGCGATCGATTTCACGCTATCTCAACGTTAAATCTCAAATACCAGGGAATCTTAAATTCCTTCCCGCTCCATGCGTCGTATTGAGTAACAACAGAAGCTTAATACTAGCGCTGTGTATAATACTATAAATGTCTGCTAACTATACGACCAGTTTTTTTGTAGGCTTCTCCGTAGAATTACATTCAGAAAAATTATGGAAAGCGATAACTGTCATCCCTTTCGAACTCTTGATGCCAAGCGCCGATTTCTCTCGGTCTATGATTCTCGTGCTAAACAGTGGCCAGTACCATCAGAAACAACAGTTGTAAAAACCTCATATGGTCAGACGTTTATCAGAATAAGTGGACCAGAAAATGGTCAACCAATGGCTTTACTGCATGGTCATAGCGAAAATTCATTAAACTGGTTGC
>JBCCYD010000302.1:0-7616 GCA_039190385.1 Cyanobacteria bacterium P01_F01_bin.143
AAACAGATGAAGAAAGAGAAACTGTAACAATTCAATTTATAGATAGATATACATTATGGATTTAAATACTACCGCGTTCCAGGTACTGCAGAATTCTGCTCATGCCGACGACAATGTTTCCGTCCTATTTAATATTGAAAACGTTACCGATGATCTTATCGAGGGTGTGGGAGTCTCATTCTACCTATCCCGTAATGGTTGGATTTCCACAGGTGATCATCAAATTGGGTCCTATAGCATTGAGAGTATCGCAAGTAATGTTCAGTCAGGAGTTCTTCAAGTTGAGTTAAAACTTCCGAGCGCATCTGATAAATTTTGGCTAGATGATTCAAACTCCACTTATTTTATTGGAGCCTTAATCGACAATAATGATGCCATTGACTTAGGTTCTTCGGCGGCTTATCAACAATTTGTAACCCATGATGCGATCGACATTACGGAACTAACAAGCCCAGATTTCATAGGAGAGCATTTTTCCGTTAGTAACTTCGACCGACAAGCAGATGGTAGTATTGTTGCCGACATTGATTTTAGTATTTTTAATCAAGGAAATGGGGCTTCTGATGGCTTCACAGTAGACTTCTATATTTCCGACGAAACTGATAATAGTCAACATCCGATCTCTACAGATGATTATTTTATTGGTTCTTATGAAGTTGGCGGTTTAGCAAACGGCAATGGTACAGGAATTCTCAGTACCTCATTGAATGTTCCTTCCGTATTCGACGGATTTTGGGACGGCTCTGGATACTATAGCCTAGGGATGATTATCAACCCTAATGGTGAGAGTCACGAATCGAGAGCCGACAACAACTCTAATCAGGGCGAAGGTTTAGATTATAGTATCAACACAATTTTCCATGACTTTTGGGTAGATCTTCATGGAGTTGAGTTTAATGTCCGTCAAGAAGATGTTGCCACCTACCAACCAGGACAAAACGTAACTATTGACTATGCAATTCGAAATGGTGGACTAGGATACGTTGGTCAAGATTTTAATCTTAACTTTTATATCTCCACAGATGCCGATGTCAATACAGGTGATACTTTCATTGGATCCCAACGATTCACTGATGATCTCGCAGCTGGAGCTTATGGTAGAGGAGTAGCTGATTTTATATTGCCTGATAATCTACCAGCACTCACCGAAGGTAGATATTATGTAGGATTTGTGATCGATCCTGACCAGGAAGTATTTGAAAATAACGAAGTTAATAATAACGGTACCCGGGAGTTATTTGATTATGATGGTACTGGTGGTGCCCTTGATGCTCGTCATAATGGTGCTGCTGATCTAAGCAACTCATATTTCAATGTCGCTTCAGGTGGCAATACTCCAGGAGCAACTGTAGATGTGGAATTTTCAGCAGCTAATCTATCTCATGTAGCAGCTGATCCTTTTTCTGTCGGAATCTACATCTCCAGTAACGAATATATTTCAACGAACGATTTCCTCATAGGGACCTACGACGTTACCACTGGGTTAGCATCCTATAGCGATACGGGAATCCTCTCCCATTCTGTGACATTACCAGATGAAAATAGCGAATTCTGGAAAACTAAAGGCAATGGCACCTATTTCATTGGGATGGTTACCGATCCGACCAATGCTCATGGGGAATTCACAGAACTAAATAACTCTAATCTAGGCTATAAATTAGATAGCGATACCACAAGCATTACTGGTCTAACCTTTACTGATTTAATAGGTAGCTCTTTTGCTGCATCCGCTGCTGATGGTGATTCAAAATTATTACCAGGAGAATTAGTTAGCATTGATTATCAGATTGGTAATCAAGAAGAGCGAGCAGCAGGGGCATTTGAGGTAGCGTTCTACTTCTCGAGTAATGACTATATTTCCGAGAATGATGTTCTCATTGGCACACACCAAATTGATGGGCTGGATGGGCTGGATACTACCGATTTTTTAAATGGAACTTTCGAGTTACCAGATGCTAGTCATGAAATTTGGTCACAACTTGATGGCACCTATTATTTCGGAATGATTATTGACGGGGCTCAGCAAGTTGTAGAGTTATCCCATCTCAATAACCAAAACCAAGGTCAGCACCTCGATAGTGACACCGTTGAAGTTATAGGAACCAACATTACTGGTGATGATCCATCTCTAGCTGATTTAATCGGTGTTGACTTGAGCATCATTGATGGCATTTCCGAAAACAATGTTGTAGAACCAGGAGCGGAGATTGATGTCAAATACAGTGTATTAAACGCTGGTGGTAATTATGCTCCCTTCTTCGCCAACGAATTCTTCATAGTTGAGCGAGATCTTCTTCATACTATTGATAATCTGTCTGTTGCAGATGTTAATTATGATACTATTCAGAATCTGTTTGGCGATGAGGGTTCAGCCTTCATTCAGTTGGAACCTTATGAGTTTACTGGTGAGCAAGACGTAACATTGCGAATTCCTGAGAATATTTCGGCTGGTCACTATGCTGTGGTGATGCAGACTGACGTATTTGACGAAGTGTTTGAAGCCAATGAATTCAACAATATCATTTATGCGGATGTTTCTATTGAGGGGCCTGATTTATATAATGGGCATTTAAGTCTGGAAGAACATTTCACAGAAGAAAATCCCCTAATCCCAGGAGAAACCTTTACTGCTGAATATGAAATTGTCAATGGAGGAACCCACGATATTCCATTCTTCGCGGCACATTTCTATTTGGTAACCGAAGACTTTAAAAATAGCAATTCTGATATTGAATTTTCTGATATTGAATATAATCCTAATATCAATTCTCCTGATTTCGATCCAGACAGTGACCCATTATTTACTGATGTCTTCCCCTTGTACGGAGATGAATTTTCTGAGTTCATTACTTTAGGTGCAGGACATAGTACTGATAGACAGTCAATTAATTTAGAAATTCCCGAAGACTATAATATTGCACCTGGTAAATACTATCTAGGTCTTCAGAGTGATGTCTTTGACGAAGTTGACGAACCAAATGAACTTAATAATAGTTTGTTGAGCCCGACAATCGATTTTGTAGAAATATATGTCGGAGAGGAAGTCTAGATATCTAAGTTTCAATGAGATCTAAATAAATTATTTTGAGGGAGTGATGTCTATTCACTCCTTTTTTTATTTTTTTAAGCAGCCAAACGTTATTCTCATTCACAAGATAAATTGTCCTGCCTAAAAAATTAAGAAATCATTTATTTTAGGACTCTAAACTATAAAGATCAGTGGGAACACAGAGGTATCAACTTATGGCTATTGATAAGCTAAACCCATATTGAATCAGGGATTTGGTTTTAGATTTAATTGAACATTCCCAGAATCCTGGTTCTATAGAAAGAGCGAAATCTATGATTGATTTTAGTTGGAGTAAAATAACATTACCTATTAAAATTACTGCTGCAATAACGAGTACTGTTATCACTGCTCTTGTGGGTGTAACAGCTTTATCGCTTAATAGCCAACAAAATCATTTTCAGCAAGAATCCAAGACAAAGGCAGAATTTTTACTTGATACGATTTCTTTAATCTCGGTAGAAAGCCTCAAGAAGAATAATATTTTATCTCTACAAGAAATACTACATAATTTACAGATTGATGATTCCATCTTATCTGCCAAAATTTATAATCAGCGGGGTCAGATAGTAGCCGAAACAGCTAGTTTTGTTCCGATGGTGGTGCAATTTTCTAGTGGCTATTTTTCCCAGGATATTTTTGATAGTGAGCAGGCTATTTTTGCTTGGCAATCTCATAAATTACTAGCAAAAAAAGCTATAATTGCAGACGGTCAAAAGTTAGGCTCGGTTAGTATTGAATTATCGACTGCTGATTTGAATGTTCAATTAGCTAAAATACGCGATCGCGGCATTATAGTCGCCTCTATTATCTCTTGCATTGGCATCATCATTGCCTATGGTTTATCCCGCTCGATCACCGAGCCGCTAGCAGAAATGACCATAGCGACCAAAAAGATTGCTGAAGGTAATTTTCCTCAGCCATTAAATATCTCTAGTACGTTTGAATTAGCAGTCTTAGGTCATTCGTTTAATTCCATGACTAGAGAATTAGCAGAGCAGGTGAATTACTTAAAAGATCGAGCTGAATATTTAAGAACCAGTGAAATTAAAAATCATGCTTTGCTCAATGCCATTCCTGATTTGATGTGGCGATTTGATAGCAAAGGAACTCTCATTGACACGAAAATTTCTTTGGAGCGCCGTTCTTTAACCGCAGAATTATTACAAAAAAATGTCCAGGAAATTTTCTCTGTAGATGTTGCCAAGAAGTTTCAAGAATCGATTAATCAAGCTTTAGCAACCGGAAAAATTCAAATTTTTGAGTATGAATGGTTTGTTGAGCGCCGCCGACGCTATTTTGAGGCTCGGATTGTGGTTTGCGGCGAAAGCGAAGTTTTAGCAATTATTCGCGACAATACTGATAGTAAGATAGCTCAAGAGGAGTTGAAGCGAGCTAAAGAAGCAGCAGAAGCGGCTAGTGTGGCGAAAACTAAATTTTTGGCGAATATGAGTCATGAATTGAGGACTCCTCTCAATGGGATTTTGGGTTTAAGTGATTTACTTTTAGTTGAAGCGAAAGAGTCGGGCTATGCTGATTTTGTGCCTGATCTCGATCAGATCCAAAAATCGGGAACTCATTTACTGACTTTGATTGAAGATATTTTGGATATTTCTAAGCTTGAGGCTGATAAAGCTAGTATTTATCCCGAAAGATTTGACGTTACGACTTTACTGAGTGAGATCAGCAATTTGGTTGCCCCAATGATCACAAAAAATACCAATCTCTTGACGATTGAACAGCAGGATGATTTAGGGTTCATGATTAGCGATCGCAAAAGAGTCAAACAAATTCTGTTTAATATTCTCAGCAATGCCGCAAAATTTACCCATGAAGGCAGAATCACGATTTCCGTAATTCGCAAAGCCCGAAATTTCTTACCGGCTTTGATTGATAGTCGTCAATTTTCGGACTTAAATAGTAAATCTTTAGCCAAAAAGAATACTCAAACCTGTCATCAGCCTTCGGATTGGATTATTTTTCAAATTGCTGATACAGGAATTGGCATGAAACCGATTCAGGTAAAAAATATTTTTAAGCCTTTTATTCAAGCAGATATCGGTACAACTAAAAAATATGCGGGTACGGGATTGGGATTGACTATTTGTAAGAGTTTTTGCGAAATGATGGGCGGCAATATTACTGTGGAAAGTCAGGTAGGAGTAGGTTCAACTTTCACTTTTTGGCTCCCTGCGACAATGGTTAAGTCTCCTGATATAACGTGATTTAAGTTTTCTCCTTATTCAAGCTCGGATAACTTTCCAAGGTGCGATCACGAATGTCCAATTCCTCTTGTTAAGTCTCACGCAAAGACGTTTATCCAGAGAAGCGATCTGGACAAGCTCAGCTCCGTGTTCTGGGCAAAGGCGCAAAGAAATTAGACGCAGAGGGATGAAAAGTTGTGTCTCAAAAGTGTCAATAATAAGTAATATCTGCGTTTATCTGTGTTAATCTGTGCTTGCCCAGCTTCGTGTTCTGGGGACTATTTTATTCTCGAACATTTTTAAGATTCTCAGTTATCTCTCATAAAGCGATCGCGTATTGTAAAACTCTTTCTTTTAAATCTTAAATTGGCTGGCAGGAGCTGGTGCGCCTCTTAATAAACCTTCAGTGCTTAAGTCTTCATCTATTTCTTCCCAATGGATACCATAACCACCACCACAAACTTGCCATTGTTCTCTTTGTTCTGGCGTAGCTGCTAATAATCTGGGATACCATACCAACGGAACAGTAATCGTTCGACCATCCATAAGCTCGACGCTGATCGTATCTTCTGTAAAATATACATGCTGAACTTTGTCGTCAGTTTTAATTGCCAAAATACATCTCCTAGAAAAATTTACTAACTAATTTAAAATATCTCCACCCATTAATCGCCGATAACGAATCTCCAACTCTTTCTTCAAACTCAACAGAAATCCCTAAAGCTTGTAAATAATAATTCTTGGTCTGCCCACATTTATACAAATCTTTTGTTCCTCAACCTAAATTGTTATAGGTACTAGCTTGATAATGGAGATCGCTGAATTCAATGTAGATTGACAGAGCTTGTTGATAGTAATCTTTCGCTTGCTTGTATTTCTTTAGTTCTAGGACTAAAACATTATTGACCTTGCCCTTTTTCCAATTGCTCTACAATTTTTTCCAATTGCTCTACAATTTCCGAAAGTGATTGTTGTTTCAAATTAGCAAAAACTACTTCCATATCTAACGGATGACCTGCCAAAATTTTCATCAACTTAACACAATCAAAATTATTTTTTATGTCGTCAAAAGACTATTTACAATCTATTTTCTGTAAGATATTTCCCGCAAAATCCGTGCGTGCCTGAACATCTAATCCCTTCAACTGATAATTGTTATCTCCAAAAGTAGTTTCTCGTAACCATTTTTCGCCAATTCTTGACCCTAAAATAACCTTTGTTTTTCCATCAACCAAAGCAGCCAAAAACTTTCTAATCTCTTTCCATGTCAATTCATCGAGCGTATTCTGGATCGCTAAAGGTTGCCCCAATACCGACTCCAAATTATCTAAAATCAAAATATAAGATTCGGTACGTAACTTATCAGATAATTTGCGCCATTGAATTGTTAGATTTTGGGCAGCAAAAACCGCGAATTCAAGTGGCTTATATATCTTTTGCCCAATATCAATCACGATCTGTTGAAGTGTCCAGGTCTGTTCATCATAACCAAAATAGAAAATATCCTCAGAAAAATTCGTGACTTGCCACCATTCTCGCAAATAATTTAACAGCGTGGTTTTTCCTATTCCAGACACGCCCTGCAATAAAAGAATATTTTGTTTTAGTAGTGCTTTTTCGATTAAAAGAATATCTAAATCTCTACCCACAAAACCATAGGTTGGTCTCTGAAACTCATATTTACTATCTTGTCTTAAATAATGCTCCGTCTCTTCCTCTGGAGTAAATTCTCTAAGGTTAAAAGCTACTTCCCCATTGCAATAAATTACAGGTAACAACCAATCTTCTAACTCAATCTTTATATTGAAATAAGCGTTTCTTTCTTTACGATTATATAGTTCTCTTCTCCCAAGTCGAACCGCTTGATTAAGATCTCGATGATCAAATAAATGCTGATAAATTTTTGCCATCATAATTTCTGCTGCTGTCACCGTCACTGAATATCTCATAGCAACTACCATTTGCATTCCTGCATTCATCAGCCGACTCCCTAAACTAGTTTCCTGATTTTCTACTGAGTCCGATTGAAAAATTTGTTTTGCAGACTGACAAGCATTCAGAATACAAACTGGGATTCCTTTACCCGCTAATAAATTAGATATTTCTGTCGCTTCAACGAGATCATATTCTCCTTTAGTTTCTCCTTCTAAAGCCAGAAATGCTTTTAATCCTTCATATTCTGCAATTTTTCCCCTTCCAAATCTACCATAATAAATATAGCGATTACTTTCTACTCCTTTTTTGTAATTGGCATAACTTTTTAACGCCCCATGCACATCAAAATGAACGATGTGATAGTAGCCGCTCCCCTTCCCCTTACTTTCTAAATGCCTTTCCAAAGCCTC
>JBCCYD010000303.1:0-7595 GCA_039190385.1 Cyanobacteria bacterium P01_F01_bin.143
AATAATCTTTTGTCTTAAATCAAGTGAATATGCTTTCATTCTAAATTAGCTGACTAGGTTTAAATTAAGTGTATCTCATCTATTTGAGAACCGCTATAGCAGGTTTAGTTAATAATAAGTGGCAAGCAATTGAAATAAATCCTGTAGGCTCGGATTCTGCTTTTTCTTGTGTTTCTAACCCTGACTGTGATATCGGTATTTCATCAAAAATTATAACAAGTGAAAAATTAAATTCGCTTGTACAATCAAATGCAATAAAACTTAGTCTACAAAATAATTCCCAAGATCCAAATAATAAATATGAATATGAATTAGGCTTTGATGGTGTAGTTTTTATTGTAAATAGGAGAAATCCAGTAACAAGTCTAACAGTTTCTGAACTAAGTGATATTTTCTTGGGTAAAATTACTAATTGGAGCGAAATCCAAGATGATATCAATGGTCCAATAAATGTTTACATAAGAACTCCTGAAAAGTCAGGGACTTATAACTTTGTACAAGATATAATTGCTCCAGACAAAAACTTGAAAGGAACTGTTATTAACGATAGTCTAATGCTGTCAAGTATGGTTTCCGATGATATTTATAGTATTGGCTTTGTAGGCTCAGCATTTTCTGGTAATACAAAAAAATTGGAAATAGGTGATAATGATAATACTATTTATTACTATCCTGATGAAAGGAACATTAGATCAGAAAAATATAGATTTTCCAGAAGTCTTTATTTTTATATTTCAAATAATACAGCAAATGAAAAGACTAATGATTTTATTAATTTTGCTACATCTGAAAATAAGAAGATTCAAGATATCTTAATTAACAATGGTTTCTATCCTCGTTTTGAACGCTTAAATAATCGACAAGAAGATGCTATTAGGCAAAAAGCAAATTCTTTGCTTAATAATTTACATAATCCACGATTAACCGAGTATATAAAAGCAATCAAAGACAAAGAACTATTTCAAAGAAATATTCAATTTAGCAAAGGTGCATGTCAACCTAATGTTCATGCATCTGAAATTTTAGATAAGTTAAGGAAAGATATTAAGCCTAACCAAGAAATAACGATTATTGCTTTTACTGATGATACTGGCATAATAGAAGACAATGATCGTCTTGCAAAATGTCGTCACGAAAGTGTTAGTGCATTACTTAAAGAAATTGGATTAACTCCTTCAAGGGCTATTGCGGTTGGGGAACACTTCTCGTTTGCGTCAAATGAAACTGAGGAAGGAAGAGCTCGAAATCGTCGTGTAGAAATTTGGTTAGAGTGATGATTTGATAAGCCTTGAATAATCTTTCATTCTTAATCCATTTTATTTAAGCAGAGGTTTTTTCTAGTGAATAAGGCTGAATTAATACTTCTGCTGAAATCCCTAAACCTTGGTTTAAGCGTCGGATCATATCCAAAGTTAAAGGCTTTTGTCGATCCAAAATTGCAGTTACTTGTTCTCGACTACCAATAGAAGTTTCTAAAGCTTGATAAGATAATCCACGAGACTCCAAATAATACAATATTGCGGAGATTGGATCTGGTGCTTCAATAGGATAATGCTGCTGTTCATAAACTTCGACCAATGTAGTTAAAATATCCAAGCGTTCAAATTCAGGAGAATTAAGTTCAGCATCAAATAATCTTTCAATTTCTGCGAGGGCATTCTGGTAATCTGATTCAGTTTTAATAGGACGTAATTCCATAACTATAAGTTCTTAAATAATTGCTGCATCTATTTTGTCATATTCTTTATGTGTTCCGATAAAGCGAATGAAAATAATACTTATGTCATATCTAACATGAATAATCAGGCGATAATCATTACCTTTAATATTAAAAATAACACGGTTATTAGCAATAAAACTGGCATTGCGATAGAGACTTTTAATATCAGATGGGCTTTGCCAATTGGCACGAGATGCTTCATCAAACCAAGCTTTTAGCGGTTGTTCTGAATCAGGGTATTTCTCCCAAAAATTGCGTAGAGTTTTCCGAGCAATAATTCGCATGATGTAAGATTATATTCTGCTTTGATATTTGGAAGCAAATGTGTGATCCAAAACTTCAATATTTATACAAAATAATTGGTTTATTAATTACAGTTTATCCTAAAGACTCAAAAGCAACACCCTGATTGACAAATAAATTCGATAAATTGGGATTTGCATTGATCGCGTTTGTTTCAGCAGGGCCAGCATAGAGAAAAGTTCCATTTTGGCTATTTTGAAAGCGATTAAACTCGACTCCGCGATCAGCAGCTCCATCTAAAAGATAAAATTCGGGAATATCTTCACCATTACCGTCCAGACCTTGTCTAGTCCACCGATCTCTCTGGTCAGAATTCTCAGCAAAAATAGCATTATATTCTCCCGTACTAACAAACAAGAAAGTTCCTGGTAAATCTACACTGGCAAGGCGGAAGAAAGGAATTAAATTCTCTCCAGGAACAGTGCTAGCAACAAAAGCTGGATTAATAGTTCCATCTTCAGCTACTCCGTCAAGAGAAAAAGAATTGCTAAGATTGGGATCGGCTAAAATACCATCTCGTTCTTCTGTCCCAACAAAAACATAGGTTCCTGAAGTAAAACCAGTATTTCTGAAGCGAAATAGAGGAATAGTTTGTTCATTTAGTTGTTCTTGAGTATCTGCCAAAGTAAATGTCACATTACTTGCATTAGGACTAATAGCAAAATCTCCATCCGCCAACAGTGAATAGGTAACGGTTTCAACTCCTATATCATCATTTCTGGTGGCATTGGGGTCCTCAGCCGGTAAATCAGCATCATCAAAAATAGGAAGAGTAATAGTCGCTACTTGCTCGGTAATTCTAAAGCTCAAACCACTACTATCATCAAAACCTCGAACTAACTCTCCACCAGAAAAAACCGCTTGAGGTTCAGGAGGTAAGATGTCAAAATCCCCCAAAGAAAAAGGTACTCCACTACCAATATCTACTACGAGACCTTCTGCTGGTGGGGGTTCACTTAAGCTCAGTATGATAGTAGTCTCTGTTCCTTCAGATTCAATGAGGGTTCTTGCTGTAGCTGCAATAGATACAGTTATTAAATCGGCATTTGGGTCAGCTACATCTTCATCTATATTGATAGCAGAAGCATCAATACGAATATCACCAACATCTGCACCGATAAAATTGGCAGAACCTAAAGCATTTGCCAGTTCAGAAGTAACTAATAAGTCTGCGTCAGAAATAGTTAGTCCTTCTTCAGTAGTGATGTTTCCTGGTGCGCTAATATCGAATAAAATTTCTAAGTCTAGCCTATCTTCGGTAGTGTCAGACACAAAGAAACCACTAGCTATATTAGATATTCTTGAAGCATCAAACCCAATTGAAAAATCGCCAACGGTTATGGGAGCACCATTTAAGTTGAGAGTAACCGTACCAGAATGATTGATGGTGCCATCTAAGGGGGTAAAAGGTTCTGTTTCAAACCTAAAATCTGTGTCTGCAACAATTGGAAATCCCAATTGAAATTCTTCAGAAAAGGGTTCTCCAATGGTGTCCGCACTGACTAAAGTGGCCCCTAATGCCAATTCTAATAGGGGTAAGTTCAGAGAAACACTAGTAGTTCCTGACGTAACCAAGTTAGTTTGAGCCATAATTCTAATCTGTTGCAGTAAAAATTTGTTAATTAATTAACTTATCTATTATTAAATTTTCATATAGTAGCATTATTGATGTAAATCCAAGAAATAGAGAATCAGGAGTAGGGAATTGAATTTAGTTAAATATGGTTTTTTTCTAGTTCAATTCAGCTTGTTTTCACTGTTAATTACTATTAATCCAGCTGTCGCTGAATCGATACAGAATAACTCGCAAAAGACAAAGACAGCTTTTATTCAAGATGCTTTCTTGCGCCAAGAGATTTCTACTTCAGCAAAAGATTTATTTGCAGGCCCTCGACAATTCCGACAACGACGGACCATCTCCCAAAGTAATCTTACTCTCGTAACTGGAATAAAGATCAATCAAACTGATAAAGGATTGGAAGTAATATTAAGCATCAACGGAAACAGATTAGTTCCCTTAATCTTCCCAGAAGGTAACAATTTATTAATCGATATTCTTGACGCAGCTTTAGCACCTGCCTTTGAAAATGAGTTTACCGAAACTAATCCTGCCCCAGGAATTAAGCAAGTCAGGTTAACCAAGCTAGATGAAAGTAGTATTCGTTTGACTATTGCCGGCGAGACACAAACACCAGATGCAGAAATAATGCCTTCTCAGCCAAATTCATTGGTGTTAAACATTATTCCAACTACTAGCACTGCACAAACTGAAATAGATGAAGAGATTGAAATTATTGAAATTATCGTCACAGATAATGCAGAGGATAACTATTATGTACCTGATGCTCGCACGGCAACACGAACTAATACACCTTTGCGAGATATTCCTCAATCAATTCAGATCATTCCCCAACAGATAATTGAAGATCGCCAAGCAATTTCGTTAGAAGAAATTGTAACCAACAGCAGCGGAGTAATATTTTTTGGGAATAATCTCGGTCGTGGTGCGGATATTGCAATTCGAGGTTTTAATCGTAGTGCTATTCTCCGAGATGGCTTTAGAGTATACAACCGCGCTGCCCAGGGAATACCAGAAACAGCTAACTTAGAACGAGTAGAGATTGTTAAAGGACCTGCTTCTGCTGTGTTTGGTGAAAGCGAACCTGGCGGACTAATTAATCTTGTTTCCAAGCAGCCTTTATCCGAACCTTTTTATAATTTGCAGCTTCAATTAGGAAATGACAGTTTGGTGAGATTTCCCGCCGATTTGTCTGGTCCTTTGACTGAATCTGCCAACCTAAGCTATCGAATCAATATATTATACCAATCCGAAGAGGGCTTTCGCAACTTCGACAACGGTTTTGAACGTTTTTTTCTTGCTCCAACTTTAGCTTGGCAAATTTCTGACAACACCGATCTGTCTTTTAATCTCGAATACACTCATGAAACAAGACCTGTCGATTCTGGTACGGCATTTATTGACGGTGAACCGGCTGACATTCCCCGTGAAAGAATTACTAACAATCCCAGCGATGAGGGGGACAGAGAATTTCTTAATACTGGCTATACTTTCGAGCATCGTTTTAATGAGGATTGGAAAATTAGAAATGCCTTTCGCTATATCTCCAATAGCTACGATACCAATGATGATACTTTAGCGGTGCCTTTTTTAATTAACGAAAACACAGGTATTGTAACTCGTACTTTTGTTCAAGAAGAGCGAGCAGAAGACAGCTTTACTTTATATACCAATGTTGAAGGCAATTTTGCTACAGGAAAGATCGAACACAATCTTTTATTGGGAATAGATCTAAACCACAGTCAAATAGATTTAAGCACCAGATTCGATCCCTTTCCTTTAAATTCTTCCAATCCCAATTTGACATTTATTGATATCTTCAATCCAGATTACGACGAGTTTCCTTCCCCTGAGGCTGAAGACATTGACTTTTTTAATAATGATGATGTTACTAATAATCGTCTGGGAATTTATCTTCAAGATAAGATAGATTTGTTAGACAATCTAATTTTATTGGCAGGGTTGCGTTATGACACATTTGACCAAACCACCACCAATAATTTAGACAATACCGAAGTCTCTCAGGATAGTAATGCTTTTACTCCTCGCATTGGCATTGTCTATCAACCAATTAAAGCTATTTCTCTTTATGGCAACTATAGTGAGTCTTTTAATCCACAGCCTTTTTTATACAATCGCTCGGCTGATGGGAGTCTGCTCGAACCAGAATCAGGAGCAGGATTTGAAGTTGGAGTCAAAGCTGAAATTGTTCCCAATCGTCTGGCAGCTACTGTCGCCTATTTTAATATAACCAGAGAAAACGTGGCGACTGAAGATAGATTTAATCCTTTTGCTGTTGTAGTCGTGGGAGAACAGCAAAGCCAGGGTATAGAAATCGATTTGATTGGGGAGATTCGGCCTGGATGGAATATTATTGCCTCCTATGCTTATATTGATTCGGAAATAACCGAAGATGATAATCCCGATTTTATTGGCAATCGTTTTCCCAACATTCCCGAAAACAGTGCTAGTTTGTGGACAACCTATGAAATTCAGCAAGGTAATTTAAAGGGCTTGGGTTTGGGAGTAGGGTTAACCTACGTTGGTAAAAGACAAGGCGGTTTGCCAAATAGCTTTGAGTTAGATAGCTATTTTCTGACTAATACAGCACTTTTTTATAATCGTCAAAATTGGCAACTACGTCTGAACTTCGACAATCTGTTTGACGTAAATTATATTGAGGCTGCCAATACTAGCTCAGTTCGGAATATTTATGTCGGTAGACCTTTTGTTGTAAGAGGTTCGATTTCTGTACAGCTTTAATGTTCAATATTTTTAGTATGAATCGGCACTAGGTGCGATCGCATCAAAAGACAAACAACCACGTTTCTATAAAGCAGGCATCTTAAAATCATCTCGACAATTAGGACATCATGTCATTTAATCTGTCACTGTACAAACAGACAGATTAGAAGATTATGTAAAAATAACGTAATGTTGCTAAACTACATTTATTTTGAAATAAAATAAATAAAAATTTTTGAGATGATCTTTTTTTTAGGTACTGAGTATTAGAAAAATCAGGAATCTTCCCTGTACCTCTTACTTTATACCTCTTAATTCATACTTTTTAAATATAATGTTTGACCGAATTTTTCGCTTTATAAGCTCAATTAAGTTAGCAGTTCCTCTCCTAAGTATCATTATCGGAATTCTAATTTGGGCAACCTTTTATGAATCTGAAGTGGGCACAACTACCGTACAACAAGAAGTATATAAAAGCCCTTGGTTTGGAGCGCTGATGTTTATGCTTGCTCTAAATATTGGCTTATCGGCATTATCTCGCTATCCCTGGCGAGGCCCGCGGAAAATAGGGTTTGCTGTAACTCATTTTGGTTTAATTGTGCTAATTGCTGGCTCGGCGGCGGTGATTCATTTGGGAGTAGAAGGAATGCTTCTGGTGAGAACTGATGCTGGCTTTAACGATCTGGTGAGAATCGAAGGCGATATCTTAGAAGTTCTTAATCCTGATGGTGAAATCGAAAGAGGCAATATTTTTATTAAAGAGGATGGTTCGGTCAATCCCCGATTTGTTGCTGGTCTGGAACTAGAAGGCTATAGCGAAAACACAATCAAAACTATCAATTTTGTTGAAGGTGCTACTGTAGCTAATCCTGCTGTTACCTTGGCTCTACATAGCGATCGCATGGGTCAAACGCTCAACCGCTCCTTAGCTGTGGCTCCCAGTGGTTACGATGCGATCCTTATTCGCTCCGTCCGTTGCCTGGGCTGATATCCGTCACAGTTTGACTCCTTGGCCTGAAAAGGTGTCTATTAGTCCCCTTTAAGTTGGTTTGAACGTCCCCGTAACCTGTCCTTGTCTTCTAGGCTCTGGATTTGGCTTAGTCGCGCGCTGCCGGTGCTGTTGCTTTGCTACATCACGATGGTTTTCTCTGTGCCGCCGGTGTTGGAGGCTTTTGAATATATGGTGTTGCCAGCGAAGCCTTGGGCTCATTGCCTCAATTTAAATAATTATATAAATGTTTAAATTGA
>JBCCYD010000304.1:0-7586 GCA_039190385.1 Cyanobacteria bacterium P01_F01_bin.143
GCTAGAGATTTTCCCTAATTCTTCTCTACTCCTAGGATTTCATCGATTAATTAGTACTATGAATCAATTTCCTTCATTTTCTCCTTCTGGATAATTTACTTGATTTATTATTCCTTGAACTCGGAGAGTGACAGAAGAGGGTTATGCAGGAATCTGTCATTTACCAAGATATTAAAGAACAAGGTATCAAACTAGGACTACAACAAGGTCAAGCCAGCTTAGTTTTACGTCTATTAAAACGTCGCCTTAGTAAAATTGAATCGATTGACAAAACTCGCATTACTGGATTATCTGTAGAACAGCTAGAAGATTTAGGAGAAGCTTTATTAGATTTCTCCAGTCGTGATGATTTATTAGCTTGGCTAGCTAATAACTAGCCGAAAAAAATCTTTATAATTTATAAATAAAGTTGCATGACATCGGCAATATTCATCCGCGATCGCACTTCTAAATCCAAAGCTGAACGATGCCCGCGCTCAAAATGTTCTGCCGCCGCACAACCAATCATCGCCGCATTATCAGTACATAAACTAATTGGGGGAAAATAAACCTGAATATTATGCTCAGCAGCAGCCGCTGATAAATGTTCCCTTAATCCGCTATTTGCTGCCACCCCACCACCAACAGTAATAGTTTTCAATCCATAATCTAAAGCAGATTTAATCGTTCTTTTAGTCAATGCCTTTGCTACCGTCTCTTGAAAACTAGCCGCAATATCGTTCACAGGAATCTCTCCTTGAGTTTCTAACTTTTGCACTAATCTTAAAACTGCGGTTTTTAAGCCACTAAAACTACTGTCATAGGGATGATATCCTCCGCCCGGTAAAGATATTCTGCCTTCTGGTAACTTAAAAGCTTTCGGATTACCTTGTTTGGCCAACTTATCAATGATTGGGCCTCCTGGATAACCCAACTTCAGTAATCTAGCGACCTTATCAAAAGCTTCTCCTGCTGCATCATCCCTAGTAGAACCTAATACTTCGTACTTACCACAATCTTTCACATAGATCATACTGGTATGTCCCCCCGAAACTAACAAACATAAAAAAGGTGGTTGCAATTCCGGTTGATCGAGATATGCCGCATGAATATGTCCTTCTAAATGGTGAACCCCTAAAAATGGCTTGTTATAAAGCAGGGACAAAGTCTTAGCCGTAGTAACTCCTACTAATAATGCCCCCACCAAGCCAGGAGCAGAAGTTGCCGCGATCACGTCAATATCACGCCAATCCAATCCAGATTCTGTGAAAGCACAATCCAGACAAGAGTTGATTGTCTCCAAATGTTTTCGCGATGCTAACTCGGGAACAACTCCTCCATAAATTTGGTGTAAATCAATTTGAGATGATACAATGCTACTTAAAACTTTACGATTGTTTACAATAGATGTTGCAGTTTCGTCACAACTTGTTTCAATTGATAATATTGTAGCCATCCTTTGATAAGTTTAATCTAGAAGAATAATTTTATAATTTTCTTTGCCTGAAAGCTTTGCTCTATTTACAATGAATAAGAGTAAGGCTCCCTAAGCGTCCAAGAAATATCTTGACGCTATTGTTGAAACACTATTATCTCCTGTAACAAAAGGAAACAAATTCATGAGAAAGTTGTTTGCTTTAATTTTAGTAATTACCCTCTGGTTTAATTTTGCTCCGCCCGCATCGGCGGGAGTAGCTGGGCTGACTAAATGTGCAGATACCCCTGCATTCCAACAAAAGTCCCAATCCTATTTGAACACAACGGGTGACCCCAATTCTGGGGCAAAACGTGCCGCGCGCTATGCAGAAGCTCTGTGTGGGCCAGAAGGCTATCCTCACTTAATTGTGGATGGTCGTTTCTCTCATATCGGAGATTTCGCGATTCCTGGAATTATGTTCCTTTACATCGCTGGATGGATTGGTTGGGCTGGACGTTCCTACCTAATCGATATTCGTGAAGAAAAAGACCCTGAAATGAGCGAAATTATTATTAATGTTCCTTTAGCAATCAGTAAAATGGCAGCAGCATCTGCTTGGCCGGTGTTCGCTGTTGGTTCCATTATTAATGGAACTTTAGCTGCTAAAGATTCAGAAATTCCTATTTCCCCCCGTTAGTAATCATCTAGTTTAAAAGGAGAACATCTTATGGACAAATTCTTTTCTTCAGCTCCAGTATTACTCGTAGCTATGATGCTTTTTACAGCGACTATTTTGATTGAGTTTAATCGCTTTTTACCTGATTTGCTATTCCATCCTTAGTTTGTCGGCTGGAAAAAGTAATCCTCGAAACAAATAATAGAGCTTTTATTATAGGCTTTCAACCAAGAAACTCGCGATTTTTAAGGCAACTCTATATCTAGTGTATGGGTTAGTCTTGTGATCGCGAGTTTTTTTGCGGAATTGAAAATAAACTCACCTTTTGCTCATAGTCTTTTTCCGTTGTTTTTTAATAGCCGAACTAATCCAATCACTTACAGAATGACTCATGGCACCTAATTCTAAACCGAGCCATAAGACGATCGCTTCTGTTGAATATTTGTTAGTTAATAAATCAATGACCTTGAGAATGAATTTTTGCCAATTCCAAGGAAAGCCCACTAATAATTGTGCGATCGCTACGAGAAAAATCGCGATCGCAAATACCATCACCACAAGATAGACCACTCGGATCAGCGTACCGATCAGAAAGCCGTGAGAAAATAGGGAACGGTGACGGAATAATCTGCGATAGGGCAGCCAAATCCATCGTAGAATGCCCCAACGTTTGTATTGTGTGGAATGGATATCGAGATCGGGGCCAAACATCAAACCACTAAAGAAAAAGCCTCCTGCCATGAGTAGTGTGAGTTCTCCATTATGGGTTACCAGATAGGTAGCAAAGACAATCCAAGGGAGAATCCATAAAGTAATGCGATCGTGAGTGGTACCTGATGGCATAATTTTGATTAGCAGTAGAGCAGAACGAGCAAGACGGAATTAAAACCGAAGATCAACCGCCAATTTAGGTAATGGTATTAGAATTTGTCAATTAAGAAACTTGTAGAATTGTATCTTTTGCTTAACTATTCCCTTGAGTAATCTTTTGTTTTACCCATAAAATAAGCGAAGATGAACCCAGTAGAAATTTAATCTATCTTATTTGAGGAATTATCATGCCAGTATCCGACACTCAAGTGCTCATTGCTCTCGTCTTCGCCATATTTCCTGCTTTCCTGGCTATGCGCTTGGGAGCAGAACTTTATAAGTAGATAGCAGATTGTCAATTACTAATTCAAGAATGAGGGGCGAGGAACGAGTTATATCTCAGGATGCGCTCCTCTTTCTCTATCATCAATCCTTAACTTCTGATAGCACAGCATGGCGTTTTATAATTATTATTAAGATATGATACAAAAATTAAAATAATATTTCATGATAGCGCCATCAATCGAACTTTCGAGTTTGAGAAAAACATTAAAGGAGAAGGTTTTCTTTGATAATGAACCGACTCCTGAGTTTCTCGCCATTCTCACAATTTATTTTGTTCAAGGAATTCTCGGGTTAGCTCGTTTAGCAATTACCTTTTTTTTTAAAGATAGTCTTGGTTTAACTCCTGCCGAAGTTGCCACCATTACAGGGATTATTTTCCTCCCCTGGATTGTCAAACCAATTTATGGTTTTGTGTCCGATGGTTTTCCGATATTTGGTTATCGTCGCAGACCATATATCATGGCCTCAGGAATTTTAGGAGCTATTTCCTGGTTAGCATTAGCTCTGATAGTAGATAATATCTTCTGGTCTATAGCCGCACTTTTGATGACGTCGTTATCTGCCGCGATCGCGGATGTGATTGCTGATTCTTTGGTAGTAGAAAGAGCCAGAGAAGAATCAGTAGCCCAAGCAGGATCTTTGCAAGCCGTCTGTTGGGGAGCCTCAGCAGTAGGAGGTTTAATTACAGCTTATCTTAGTGGTTGGTTGATCGAAGTTTTTGGGATTCATGGCGTATTTGAAATCACCGCAACTTTTCCTCTGTTAGTTTCAGCAGTTGCCTGGTTGATTGCTGAAGAAAAAAGCGATGTTATTGATATTAAAGAGAGAAAAGCCTTGATTAGCGACCAAACCAAGCAAGTTTGGTCAGCAATTAAGCAAAAATCAATTTATTTACCCGTAGCTTTCCTGTTTATCTGGCAAGCAACTCCTAACGCAGAATCAGCTTTTTTCTTTTTTACCACCAATGAGCTGGGATTTGAACCAGAATTTCTCGGTAGAGTCCGCCTGGTCACTAGTATTGCATCTTTAGCTGGCGTTTTGATCTTTCAGACATTCCTCAAGAATATTCCCTTTCGGAAGATTTTTGGTTGGAGTATTGTGATCTCTACTTTGTTAGGTCTAACTAGTTTATTACTTGTAACTCATGCGAATCGAGCGATAGGTATAGATGATCGCTTGTTTAGCTTAGGTGACAGTATGGTTTTAACAGTGATGGGACAAATTAGTTGGTTACCAATTCTGGTTTTGTGCGCTCGTTTATGCCCTAAAGGAGTTGAAGCAACTCTGTTTGCGCTGTTGATGTCAATTTGGAATTTATCTTTATTTGTTTCTAGTCAAATCAGTGCGATATTGACTGCCTGGTTAGCTGTAACAGAGGTCAATTTTGAGAATTTATGGTTGTTGGTCACAATTACCAATCTCTCTACCCTAATTCCCCTGCCATTTTTAGGCTGGCTTCCTGTAGGTGATCCGCAAAAGGAATTGTAGGTACCTAGGCAAAATTTGAGAAGCAGAGGGAGCAGAGGAGCAGAGGGGCAGAGGAGGAAATATTACTGTGACTACACTTCACAATTTGCTTACCTACTTAAACAAATTCTTTGCGACTTTCTTTGCGTCTTTGCGTCTTTGCGCGACATAATAAATCATCCCCTAATCTGAACTTTGATATGGTCCAAGCTCCTATAAATATTACAACGCAAGAACTAGCTCATCTGGCGGTAAGTTTGATTCGTCAAGCTGGTTGCGAGTATGGTGATATTCGTCTGTGTAATTATCGCAATCAGAGATTATCAGCTCGCGATCGCTCTTTGAAAAATCTGGCGGATAATGTCAGTTCTGGGTTTGGTGTGCGAGTTCTTTTAGATGGTGCTTGGGGATTTGCTGCTTCTTATCGCAAAACAGCGGAGGAAATAACCAGAATTGTCAATCTGGCAGTTGATATTGCTAAGGGAAGTCGTTTAAGTCAACAGGAGCCTGTGCGCTTAGCTCCAGTGGAAGCCTATCAGGATCAATATGTTACGCCGATCGCGATTGATCCTTTTTCGATTTCTATTGGGGAAAAAGCCGAATTATTATTGGAAATTAACGATCGCCTATTAAGCTATGGCGAACAGGGGATTAAAAAGGCGTCCTCTTTTTTGAGTTTTTCTAAGGAAAACAAGATATTTGCTTCGACTGAAGGTTCGGTGATTGAACAGACTTTTTATCGGAGTTATGGGGGTTTTGGTTGTACCGCGATCGCAAATGGTGATGCCCAGGGACGCAGTTACGAACGTTCGCCTTTGAATATTGGTTATGAGCATATTAATCCCGAGGATTTGTTGGGGAATGTGGAACGGGTTGCCACAGAGGCGATCGCGAAAGTTCAAGCATCAGAATGGGAACTGGATAAAAAAACTACCTTAATCTTGAAACCGACAAATCTTTTCCTAACTATTCACGAATCTGTGGGACATCCGACGGAGTTAGATCGGGTTTACGGTTATGAATCCAATTTTGCCGGAACTAGTTTTGCCACCACTGATAAATTGAAACAATTACAATATGGGGCTCCTTGGGTCAATTTTGTCGCCGATCGAACTCAAGCTAATGGGCGCAGTACCTTGGCTTATGATGATGAGGGAGTTCCCGCACAAAAATGGTATGTGGTGAAAGACGGAATTCTCAATGATTATTTATGCGATCGGGAAACGGCCTATCGCTTAGGTCGAGGAAGTAGTAATGGTAGTGCGTTTGCCGATAGTTGGTCTAGTGTGCCGATGGTGCGCATTCCCAATCTTGGTTTAGAGCCGGGAAAAGCAGGGGGTAGTAATACGGCTAGTTTGGAGGAGATGATTGCGGATACGGAAGAGGGAATTTTAATCGATGGCATTGGTAGTTTTTCGATTGATCAGCAACGGCGTAATTTTCAGTTTGGGGGAGATGCTTTCTGGAAAGTTGAGCAAGGGAAGGTTGTGGGGATGTTGAAGAATGTTACTTATCACAGCATGACTACTGATTTTTGGAATCGAGTAGACGCGATCGGCCCTGAATCAGAAGTGATGCAATGTGGAACTAATATGTGTGGGAAAGGTGAACCGATGCAGATAGCGCAGATGACTCATGCTTGTGTCCCTGTGAGGGTGAGAGATATTCATGTTGGTAGAGCCACTTAATTTTTTGGGCGTTGCTGAATCAAGTAGCTAACAATTTTCCATAGGGGTTGAAAAGTTTAGCTAATGCGATCGCCAAAGACCCATGCCAAGATACCTGGTTTAAAGTGATCTACTGCCATCCACAGCCAAATTTTGTTTTGTATTGATGCGCGATCTCTAGTTTCATTTGAGGATTGAATTTATTTCACGCAGAGTCGTTGTATTCAGATCCTTATCCTGAACAGAGACTCAGAGAGTGCTATTTTTTAATTTGTTTAATATTCTAATCTTCAGATACTTTCAACATTCTTGATTCAATTCCATTCCAAACATTTTTAGAATAAGTTAAAGCAACATCTCTACATTGGAACATAAGCCAGTTAATGTAGAAGTAATTATTATCAATCTCTTCTAATTCTGATGCAGAGATAATAACTATTTTGGGATTGATATCAAAAGCTTTGAGCCAAGCATCTATTATTTTTTTTGTAAAGTCAATTTTTCTTTGATCTAGACTGATTTCTTCATGATTTTTTGCTATTTTTTTTGAAAGTTTAACTTCATTTTTTAGTTCTTTTAATTTATCTATAAAAAATGGAAAGTCAACTCTTTCTTCATCAAAAATTTCTAAGTTTTCAAGTTGATAAATATCTTCAAGTAAATCGTTAAGAGCTACTATAAGAAAATTGTCAGAAAAAATTCGAGCATTGGCAAAGGCATTACTATTCGATTGAAATTGAGCCAGAGTTTTAGCATAGCCGTTAAAGGATGTAGTTTTTAAGCTTTCATAAGATAACTTATAAGCATAAGGTGTCGTTTGTTTGTAATTGAAAGCATAAGCATAAAGAAGCAAAATAACAGAAGCCACTGCCCGTTTAGCAGATTCTGACTCGGTACAACCTTTCGAATGAAGAGTCATTTTATTTGACCATTGTAGTATTGGGACAAGCCATTGTTCACCTATACTAGTCCTTTGGTATGTACTTGCTTTCTTTTCCATCAACAGTAATAGCTCATCTGAACCGTTTTTTCCTTTCATTAATTGAGATATTAACAAAAATACTTCAAACCAGTGCTTGTGAGTTACATAACTATTTACTGATTTCTCAATCAACTGATTATCAACAATATATTGAGCGGTTAAATATTCTTGAAGTGTTAAATGAGAAAAATAATAAATATTAGGCTCTCTTTGAACTAAAATTCCTTGTTGAACTTCAATAGA
>JBCCYD010000305.1:0-7586 GCA_039190385.1 Cyanobacteria bacterium P01_F01_bin.143
CCAGATATCATCAACCGAATTGAAGAAGGAAGCATAAAGGCCTATTACAATGCTGAAGTAAAAGAAATTCTAGAAGAAGAGCTTATCATAGATACTCCTAAAGGAGTAGTTCACCTTCCCAATAATTTCA
The DNA here is from genome assembly GCA_039190385.1 of Cyanobacteria bacterium P01_F01_bin.143. Lineage (GTDB taxonomy): Bacteria > Cyanobacteriota > Cyanobacteriia > Cyanobacteriales > Xenococcaceae > Xenococcus. Next base: position 131 of record JBCCYD010000305.1, read on the forward strand.
GTTTCACTTGTTAGCTTTGTATCGTTCAGAAAATTTTGATTACTGCCTAAGTAAATTGAATTTTTGTCTTTCCAGAAAATTGATTGGGGAATATTATCGATAATCAACTTTAGAAACTCTTGAGCTCGTTCTTTTTCCGTAATTTCTAATTGTAAAAGTTGGTTCTTATGGTCTAGCTCTTGTTTTTGGATTGATTTTCTCTCAAATAATTCTGCATGAGCGATCGCGATTCCCACTTGAATTGCCAAGGATTCTAAAAGCTCTATTTCATCATTAGTCCATTCTCTACGGCGATCGCATTGATGGAGAGCAATCACTCCATTGGTTTGCCCATGATAAGATGTCCTTATTACCAAGGTTGATTTGATTTTACTTTGACGACAGATATCATGAATTTGAGCAAATAGAGGATCTTGATAAACATCAGTCGTTGCGATCGCCTTATCCTGACTCAAAACCTGGCGCCCATGAAGATTACCCTCAAGAGGAATTGAATATCCCATAAGAGACAAAGCTTCGTTCCTCAGATATTCAGCCTTTACTGGAAGAACCGAATCTGTTTCCTGATGATAGCTGTGAATGAGACAGCGATTTACCCCAAAAACCTGACCAATTTGTTCGACTGTAACTTGAAAAATATGGGTAATATCTAAATTGGAACGAATTTCTTGAGTTATTTTCTCTAAAAGCAAAGCTCGCTCAATCTGCTTTTCTAAGACTGCTTGAACTGGTTTTTTCTCTAACTCTAAATTTCCTAATAAAATCGCAGTTTGGGTGACTAAAATCTGGATGAAATTTTGAATTTCTGAGGTGTAGTTTAGGGAATTAGTATAGTTCTCTAAATAAACAATGCCATAAAAATTATCTTGATCTAATAAGGGAACTCCCAGAAAATTCTCTGGTTGTTGCTGGGACAAATATAAATCTTGCCTTAATTCTGCAACATCATTTGCTTGCTCAACAAAAATCGACTGACTATGAGATTTGAAATAAGTTACTAATGTCAGAGGAATCTCAGCTTGGTAATTGCTAATGGCAATATCTTCTCTATGAATTTGAGTGGATAATTCAGCATCATCAGCAGTAGCCAAATAAATTGCCAGAAATTTTTCCTCTTGCGCGCTAAATTTTTCGGTGATAGACCAAGGTTTCCTCTTTGGAAACTGATTAACCAAAACTAAGTATTTTTGCCAGGGATAATTTTGATGGATTAACTCCACCAATTTATGGAGTAATTGTTTAAGCTCTACTTCTCTTGATAAACAGTGAATTCCCTCTAATAAAACAGCATCTAACATTGCAATCTTTTTAATCCCAAAAATTAATTGGAAAAACTAGGTCGAACCTTGTCGCTCTTTTTGGTCAGTAATTAACCTTCCTATTCTCTATATAAATTCGGAATTAGTCATCGGGAATTTTGCGTAATCTATAGACATTGACCATTTACCATTAACCATTTACCAATTGCCTTTGCTTTGTTCTTCATTCTTAGTCTTTCATCTTTTCTCAAAATCTCTTCTACCGCGATTTTCGGTTTCTCTGTAATAATTAAGATAAGGGCGTACCTGAAACATGGGCATTGATAAATTATGAATTCACTTTTTCGAAAACTGAGTGTTTATTTCGGGATATTAGCATTAGGTTGTGGAGCAGGATTTTGGGGAACTCGCTATCTTGGTAACTCAAAAACAGTGGTTGAAAGCAAAAAAGTTTACCCCACAGTCATTCCCACTTTATCGAGGAATTTGCCCAACTTAGCCACGGAAAGTGACAATGTCAATTTCATCGCGCAAGCCGTGCAAAAAGTAGGACCAGCCGTAGTTCGGATTGATGCTTCTCGTCAAGTGTCAAGTTCTTCGAGAGATAATGGATTGTCGCAACCGTTTTTCCGCCGTTTTTTTGGTGATGGCAACTCTCCCATACCCGATCAACTAGAACGGGGAACAGGCTCTGGGTTTATTTTAAGTTCTGATGGCCGTTTAATTACCAATGCCCACGTCGTTGAAGGCTCTAAATCTGTTCAGGTAACTTTAAAAAATGGCGAAGTTTATGAAGGTGAAGTTTTAGGGGTTGATCTAATTACCGATGTTGCCGTCTTAAAAATTGATGCCACCGATTTGCCGACTGTCACGTTAGGAAATGCAGAACAATTGAATCCTGGGGAATGGGCGATCGCGATCGGAAATCCTTTAGGTTTTGATAATACGGTTACTGTCGGGATCATTAGTGCCATTGATCGTTCTAGTTCCCAAGTTGGCGTCCCTAATAAACGAGTTCGATTTATTCAAACTGATGCTGCGATTAATCCTGGGAATTCTGGTGGGCCTTTGCTAAATGCCCAAGGAGAGGTGATTGGGATCAACACAGCAATTCGGGCTGATGCTCAAGGACTGGGTTTTGCTATCCCTATCGAAACGGCCCAAAGGATTGCTAACCAATTATTTGCCGAAGGAAAAGCAGATCATCCCTATCTCGGGATTCATATGGTCAATCTGACTCCCGAAACCAAGGAACAAATTAATCTGCAACAAGATTTAGATGTGAATATCACAGCGGAGGAAGGGGTTCTAATTGTTAAAGTAGTCCCGAACTCACCTGCTGCTAGAGCTGGATTACAGGCGGGAGATACGATACTTAAAGTTGGCGATCGCGATGTCCAAAACTCTGTGGAAGTACAAGATAGAGTCGAAAGCAGTGAAATTGGCAAATCTTTGCCGCTCGAAATCCTCCGAAACGGTAAACTAAGAATAATTGCCGTCAAACCTGGAGTTTTCCCCCAAGAAGAGTCCAGCTAAATCATTAAAGCTTGCAGTGATAGAAGTAGAAGTTCATTCTGCCCTCAAAGGTTTTTTACGAGAACAAGGAAATAGAGGTTGGCCTCATCATTTAACGATGGCACGCTTAGTCGCTAGGACTTTGCGCTTAGGTCGTTCTGCTCTTATGCAGACAGGTAGTAGTAGTAATAGATATTGCCCGAGTTATTTAATGCCAGTTTTATTGGGAGATTGGTCGGTAATTCTGGTTGTTCCCCAACTAAAACAAGTAAATTTAATCGACAATGAAATTCCCCATTTACAAAAATGGTTAGGAATTAATAAGCAAGTGAGAATTGGTGAGCAATGGCAAACGGGCGATCAGCTGCTCATTACTAGTCCTCAAGTTTGGCTGGGCGATCGCTTATCTCGGGAAAATAGATTTCCTCACCAAATTCCCACGATTATCGATCACGCTGAAGATCTTGAAACCTGGGCGATCGAACAATTAACCATATCTCTCGAAATATCTGATTGGGATGATTTATTACAAGCTAATCCCCAAGATGCCGAGTTGATTCGCAATTGCAGAGTCAAATTAACCAAAGCAATCTTTGATCATCCCACTAATCCCTATAAATGCTATTTATTAGAGCAACCAGAACGGGATATTTTGGTTTATATTTTACGAATTCTCGCCAATAAGCAAGCTTTAACTGCCAAATTTGACCAATTTTGGCATCTTTTAGATTCTCCTCACCACCCCTTTAGGATCAACTCCCAGCCCAGTCCTTTGTTATGGGTTTCCAGGCAAACTGCCACGGGATTTTTCTCTCTGCATATTGCTCCAGCCGAAGTCGCGATCGCGTTAAATCCAATTTGGTATCAACAACCTATAGTGCTCATTGGCAGCTTCTTAGATCGCGAACCCCAAGCTCCTGTCTATCGTGAAAAACTTGGTTTGCCAGAAATGCTTTGTTTGCAATATTCCCCGAATCGCCAACAGGAACATATCAAACTATATCTGCCCGATCGCTTTCCTTTACCAAATAATCCCCAGTTTAGAACCGCCTTTATCGAACAAGCTCGTATTTTAGTTGGATTCAGTCGTAATAGTCAGCAGCCCGCAGTTTTATTGATTGAAGATGTCCCCCTCAGAGCCCAGGTCGCTTCAGCCTTGGCGGCGCAAATAGGTTCTCAAGTTCAAGTAGATACGACAGAAGTAAGTGATACGGGAATTTTAGTTACGGGCTGGCAGTTTTGGAAACAACATCAGGATCAATTACCCATTCCCAAATTATTAATTATTGCGACTTTACCTTTACCCTCTTTGGAAAATCCTTTGGTGGCTAGTCGGGTTGCCTATCTCAAACGCCGACGGAAAGATTGGTTTCGTCTCTATCTTTTGCCAACGGCATTAAATATGATTCAACAGACAATTATTCCTTTAAGAGAGTCCCAAGGCATTATTGCCTTACTAGATAATCGTGTTAATTTTCGCAGTTATGGCAAGACTATTCTCTCGGCATTAGAGCCTTGCGCCCGAATTAATTATATTGATCCGACTTGGTTTCATAATGATAGTTAACGCTCGACTAAGATTTTTTTTTCTCTTGGGCAATTTCAGCCTGTAGTTTGGCTAATTCTTCGGGGGACATTTCTTCAAAACGTTTTTGGATCACTGCGTCTTCATAATCCTTGATCTGCTGATTATAGGTCATATCTTTGGTTACAACTCGAAATAGATAAGTCATAGCCCAGCCAATAATCCCAGCAACTAAGATAGTCTGACTCCAGATTCCTGCAGAGATACCATCTAGACCAGCAAAATTAAAAAATAAAAAAATGATTCCTCCGGCAGCGAAAATACCAAAAGAAATCGCGATCGCATCTATTCTACGCATATCTCTAGATTAAGCTTTAGCTTTACGAGGTTTGGGGCGAAAATTGAGAAAGGGACTAAGCAGCAACATTCCAGGAAAAGAGAGGAAAACGAATAAATACATAATCAATCGTTCTATCGAGCTGGCAGTATACCAACGATTTTTCAGGTAAAAATATACCAATCCAGGTAAAACTACGAGATAAGTTCCACTGAGAACTAGATACAATAAGGCAACTAATTGAGTTTCCGTTACTGGCATAATTTCTGTTGAGCTTTTGTAATAAGGATATTCTGTAATAATATAGCTGATTTATCAAGCTTGAGAAAATTTCTTGAGATTCAGATTGTATAATAACTAGTATTACATTAAGCACTAATGGTTATGGCGTTTACCAAAGAAAAATCATTATAGATTTATGGTAACTACTTCTTCCAAAAATATATCTTTTGAAGAATATCTCAGCTATGAAGATGGGACGAATAGAAACTGTGAATTGGTCAATGGAAAGTTAGTTGAGATGCCGCCTGCAAGTTTTTTGCATTCAGATATTATTGATTTCATCGCTGACCTTTTTAAAGCGATCGCCCGAGAACAGAAATTAGATATCAAAGTCAAAACTGGAGATGTCGGAATCAGGACAGGTTTCAATTCATCTCGCATACCCGATATTGCAGTTATTGATAGCCAGATTTGGCAAAGCTATCGTCGAGACAAGAGTGCTGTTATAGAAAGTGGACTAATGTTAGCTGTTGAAGTAGTAAGTCCTGGTGCAGAACAAATAGAAAGAGACTATTCAGAAAAGGTAACAGAATATCAAAATACAGGAATTGCCGAATATTGGATTGTTGATCCCATAGAGCAAAAGATAACCGTGATGGTTCTAGAAAAAGGGAGCTACAACCAAACAGTATTTAGAGAAAGCGAGGTTATTTATTCCCCAACATTTCCTAGTTTGAAGTTAACAGCTAACGAAATCTTAGCTGCGCAATAAATAGTATTTAACTCAATATTACTGATAAAACTGACTTGCCCAGCGCCGACATTGTCCTATGGGACCATCCTCCTTCAATAATAAAGGATTAGACTTATAGATTTTGTTCTCCAAAATAGGCATGTCCTGCTCGAAAGTAACCTCAGTATCCTTTCTCAGCATGGCCGCGACAATGCCATTCAATGGAGGAGGTAAAACTTTTTTGACACTAAAAAAGACTTGAATATCCAGGCGATCGCGATCTATCGGCGTTCCTGTAAAAATCTGCAATAAGCCAAGTTTAAATTTACCCTGAGTCCAATAAAAACTAACATCATAACCAGGGCCATAATAAGTAGTAGCCACAGTCCCATCTTCCGAGATCAAACCCCCAGAAGACAAGGAAGATAAATTATATTTCTGAGACATTCTATGGGTCAAAACAGGGCCATCAATCTCTACTGAATCAGATTTTGCGGCTTTAAAAGTTTGACTATGTACCTGATGTAAATGAGCAACATCAATACTATTATCCAAATAATTTTTAAGATCTGTGCGAGTTGTCCAGCGGCGCACCAAACGCATTGGAGTCCATTCCCTCGAATCATATTCAGGAATTGGGGGAATTTGCCAAGTCGGTAATTCGCCTTGCTGATGATAATACATCAAAATTAAGCCATTAACTTCTACAACTGGATAATGAGGAATCTTTACTTTAAGGCATTTATCACTATAGGGAATATCCGCACAATGACCCTCTTCATCCCAAAGCCAACCATGATAGGGACAGCGAACTTTCCCTTCTCGCATTTCCCCTCCATAGCCTAGATGGGCACCCATATGGGGACAATAGGCATCAAGAATACAGGGCGTACCTTTTTCGTTGCGAAATAAGACTAAGTCTTTACCAAAATAATGAAGCGGGATAACTTTGGTTGCTGGGAGTTCTTGGCTAGTAGCAACCCGAAACCAACTATTGGCAAAGGGAGATTCTGTATCTTTTGCGGGCATAATCTTGAGTTTAAAATTTCAATATAATATCCTATTTCCCCTAATTGCCAATAATTCAAGGAAAGAGCAGTTAACTTACTCGTTACTTATTACTCATTATCCATTACCTGATATTTACATCCACTTGATCTCGAAGCGCCCCAATTCTGGTTGATTAAGCTCTACTTCAGTGGGCCATTCTTCTGCTTTATAAGTGCCAAAAACAAAATCCCACCAATCTACGGCGAGACCAAAGTTATGATTCCATTGATTATGTTTATGGTGAATGTAATGTACAGGCATCTTCATCCAGAAACATTTACGGGGATTCTCATGTTGTAATTGATGAGCATAGGCACTAAAGGCAGCATAGATTAAACTTCCGCAAATAATTTTAATGCCGACTGACCAGGAAATTAAAAATGCTGGCAAGAAGAATACTGTTACCACACAATAATTTCTAAACTCCCAGATTACCCCAACACCTTCATTGTTGCGATGATGACTATAGTGGGGCGTCAGTTTATTACCAACCCAGGTATACATATGCATTAGACGATGAATCCAATATTCTAGAAAACTAGCAATAATAAAACCTAGTATAAGATAGATAGCTGTCAGGATAACATCGTTGTATGTCATGATAAACGCGATTTGGGAACGGGGTTATCTTAGCACAGGTATCAATACATACTTAATTGTTTAGGGATAGAGTTCAGGGCAAACGCACACGTTTCTTAATATTTGAAGAAGAGAAGAAACGAGACTCACAAATAAATATTAGGATGCTGAAAATTAGTTAGTTCAAGTATCATGACGAAATCACCAGTAGCATCTCTCGAAACTCATTTTCAAAA
>JBCCYD010000306.1:0-7538 GCA_039190385.1 Cyanobacteria bacterium P01_F01_bin.143
GCTGCTCTTGATTCGTTTAGGATTAAAATTACTATCTCTACAAACTCTAAAACGATATCTTGATAAAGTTTTTACATCACCGCAAATAAAGTCAAAAAACTCTGTTTCTCTTTATAAAATAATTTGGTCAATTACAACAGCTAGCTCCTATATGCCACAAGTAAAATGTTTAGCTAGAGCTTTAGCTGCCAAGACCTTACTTGAACAACAAGGTTATTCTGTCATGATTAAGATTGGTGTTGCCAAGAATCAACAACAGGCATTTATCGCCCATGCTTGGGTTGAATGTAAAGGAAGAGTGGTAATTGGCGGCATCGGCAATAGTGTTAGGAAATATCAAGTCATGCCAATTGAAGATTTTTAGTTTAGTTTAGATAAAAGTGAGACAATTTATGTCATGTATAAAGTAGAATCAATCGAATTACCTGATTTGGCTTTAGGGAAAGAATGGGCAATCTTGGAGTTAATTACTTTGGGGTTATCTTCTTCTACGGAACAAGAAATGTTTGCCGACTTAATTAATTCTCCAAACTTAGATTTGCAGGAATTAGTAGCTCAAGCAAAAAGACATAAAATACTTACTCTATTGGCATTTTATTGTCTGTCAGAAAAGTTTGTAAAGATAATTCCCCAAAACATATTATCTCAAGTTGAATTTTCTAAAATACTATTTATTAATAGACATAAAATAAGCCTTTATCGAAAAGAAGCGGTAAGACTAATTACAGCATTTAAGCAAAAAAATATTCGTTTTGTTGGCACGAAAGGCATTGCCCTAGAATCAACAGTTTACCCTAGTCAGGGTATCCGAACTATGGGTGATATGGATTTTATGATACTGCCTAGCGATCGCGAAATTGTCAGTAAAACTTTATCTGATTTAGGCTATTCTATGGGTACTTTTAACCATAAAACAGGCAAGATCAAACCTCATAGTAGAGAATTAATGATCAAGTATAGGTTAAGTCCTGATCATTTACCATCACATGTTTTATTAACAGATAGTATCATTGTTCCTTTTATTGAAGTCGATGTAGCGAATAGTTTGACCTGGACATCCTGCCCTTTTCAAATTCCTGTAGAAGTTGCTTTAGAAAATATTATTTATCAATCATTTCTGGGGAGTAATAATGTTCAGTTGCCTATTTTCTCTCCTCAATTTCAATTTATTTTTACTATTCTTCATTTATTTAAGGAAGCATGGATTGAAATCACTTTAGATATGCATGGAAAAGATGTTAGCCTGAGTAAATTTAGTGATGTAGTGCGTATCTGGAAAACATATAAAAATCAACTTAATAATCAAGAATTTGTCTCCATTCTTGAGCAATACTCAATTATCCAGCCAGTACTGTGGGTGTTAGAACATTTGGATCGTACCTTAAAAACTAATATTGTTTCTGAATTGGGTTTAGAAGGTAGAGTCACAGAAGAATGGTTATCTAGTGCTAGTGCCAGTAACCGAATAAGTCGCCATTGGCAAGGCACAATGAGAGAACGTCTGTTTTCTCGCGATCGCCGTCAACTTTTTAAGCCACCAACTAACTTTTTAAATAGAGTAATTAAGCTATGGAACCATTAGCTAAAAACAATTTATTGCTTTTTGCCCATATTCCCAAAACCGCAGGGATGACATTATGGACAATAATTAAACAAAATTATCCAGGTGACGACAGTTACTACTACGATATTGGACTTGATTTGGCTAAAGCAGCGCGAAGAATAACGCGATCGCCAGATATCAATATTGCGATGGGTCACTTTGGTTTTGGCTTTCATCATTTTTTTAAACAGCCTTATGTTTATCTAACGATGCTGCGTGAACCTGTTGAGCGAACCATCTCAGACTATTACTACTATCAACAGTCGGAAATGGCGATTAATCAATATAATCCACCTCTAACTTGGCAAAAATTTTGTACTAGGATGGCAAATAACACCATGACTCGATTTTATTCGGGGCTTGAATTTGCCTACATGAAACATTTTCAGTCTTTCGATAGGCTACGTACTGCCAAAATTCAAAATCATCCAGTATTAAAAGACTACTATAATAGTTCTTCTAGTGAACTATTAGAATTAGCAAAAAATAATCTTAAACAACATTTTGAATATATTGGAATAGTTGAAAGATTTGATGAAAGTCTGATCTTGTTAAGACGAAAATTTGGCTGGAAACATCTGAATTATATCAATAGAAATATTGGCAACAAAAAACCAAAGAGACTAAATTTTTCCTCACAGGATATTGATTGCATTATGCAATATAATCAGCTTGATATAGAGCTATATAATTATGCTCAAAAATTATTTGAGCAGCAAATCAAAATACAAGATAAAAGTTTCGATCAAGAAGTAACAACATTACAAAAACACAATAAACGCTATTCTAAATTAATCAATTCAACCGAAGTACAAGCCAAACTTCTCAAGAATTTGCCAGTAGGTTTGTGAGCTTAAGCAATGATTAATTAATTTTTTATAATTGACGTCTTACAAAATTGAATTTAGAACTGAGTTGGAAAACATGTTTACTAGCGATCGCTATCAAATCCAATCAGATGATAAAAACACCTATCATTGAAGAAAATTCTATTATTATCGCTGCTCAGCATCCTCGCTCTTCAGAGGTCGAATCAGAAATGGTAATTATAGATCTCAAAATCCAAGAATTCTATGGTTTAAATCCAGTAGCAGCTACAGTTTGGAAATTGATCCAAGAACCTTATCCAGTAGCAGAGCTTTTAAAAGAAATCATCAAAACATACGATGTAGCAGCAACTCAATGTCGTGAAGATCTAATGAGTTTTCTTAATGAATTAGCTGCAAATAACCTAATCGAAGTAATGGCTCAAAGTTAATTAATTTTATAATGCCTCTATATAGTGCCTATGGCTTAACTATCAAATCAGACTTTCTTTTGCCTGAACTATTACCAGGAGAAGGAAAAATTGATCTTCATATTCATCAAGGCAAGATTCAAGCACCAAAACTAGAACCTACTAATATTAAGCGTCAAGGTGTTAGTTCTTATTTTGGGGGCAATGACCGAGCAGCTTATTTACATTGGCCGGATGTAGCAACCTTTTGTGCTCAAGATGGCAGATATCTTACTGTTCAACCGGAAAGAGATGAACTAGAGTCGAGATATCTTAATCTCTATATTCTCAGTGAAGCTTTAGGGATGATTCTCTACCAAAGAGGCTATCTCTTACTTCATGGTAGTGCGGTTAAAGTCAAAGGCAAGGCCGTCATTTTTGCAGGAGCGCCTGGTGCAGGGAAATCTACTATGGCTGCGGCATTTTCTCGATTGGGATATCCGCTTCTAGGGGACGACATGGTGGCGGTAAAATTTACGACTGAGGGACAGGTTATGGTCTATCCTGGCTTCCCACAAATTAAGATTTGGTCGCCTACTGTACAGGGTTTAAAACTCAAATCAGAGGCATTGTCTCCTCTATTTTCTGGTTCACACAAAAAACTGCTGCGACCGCGAAGATTTCTTCCCGAACCACTTCCTCTTGCAAGATGTTTTATACTTTCGCGAGGAGAAAAACTACAACTATCTTCTCTAGAAGGACATAAAGCATTAATGTCTTTATTCAGATTTTTTTCTTGTCCTGGTCAGATGTTGGTGGGAGAGAGTTTAGATACTTATCGTCAACTATGTTTGGAGCTAACTAAGATAGTTCCAATATATGCATTGAAGCGACCTGATAATTTTAGAGTACTGAATAAGTTTGTCAATTGGTTGATAGAAGAAATGAAAAAGAAACAACTAGTGATTAATTAATAAAATCAGCGATCGCTATTTTCTGGTAATAAACCTCATCCATCTTGAGACACGACTTGGCAATTTATTTATTCGTTAAGACTGGGGTTAGGGTATGTAGAAAAACTACGGGTCTCAACCTAGACATGGTTTATACTCAGAAGTTAAAGATTCAGGGAATTAAGAACTGATGACGGATAACTGCTAACTGCTAACTGATGAATAAGCCTGCGAAAATCACTAAAGTATTACCCGATTCTATTGGCTTAGAAATGGGTTTTGAACCAGGAGACGCGATCGCATCGATTAATGGCACGAAACCTCGTGATCTTATCGATTATCAATTTCTTTGCGCCGATGAATATTTAGAACTCGAAGTCATCGATGCTGAGGGTGTAATCCATAACGTAGAACTAGAAAAAGACTATGATACCGATTTGGGCTTAGAATTTGAAACCGCATTATTCGATGGTCTAATTCAATGTAACAATCGCTGTCCTTTCTGCTTTATCGATCAGCAACCCCCAGGAAAAAGGGAAAGTCTCTATTTCAAAGATGATGATTATCGCTTGAGTTTTCTTTATGGTAGCTATCTGACCTTAACAAATCTGCGCGATCGCGAATGGCAAAGAATCGAACAAATGCGTCTCTCACCTCTCTATGTTTCCGTTCACGCCACTGAGCCTGAGGTGAGAACTCGCTTACTCAAAAATTCTCGGGCTGGGCAAATTCTTGATCAATTGCAATGGTTTCAGGAAAGACGTTTGCAAATTCATGCTCAAGTTGTAGTTTGTCCAGGAATCAATGATGGAGAGCATTTAACTAAAACTCTTTCCGATCTAGCTAAATTTCATACAGGAGATATTCCCGCAGTAGCATCGATCGCAGTTGTGCCAGTTGGTTTAACTCGCTTTCGCCCCACAGAAGATGAATTGATTCCCGTCAGTCAAACAAAGGCGATTGAAGTTATCGAACAAGTCCGAACCATGCAAGGGAAATTTCAGTCAGAATTTGGCTCTAATGTGGCATGGTTAGCTGATGAATGGTTTCTCATTGCTGGGCAAGATTTACCCTCCGAATCTCACTATGAAGATTATCCCCAAATAGGCAATGGTGTTGGTTCCATTCGTTTGTTTATCAAAGAATTTCAGCAAACTGCCGAGAGAATGTTACCTCAGGCGATCGCAAATCCTCGTAACTTTACTTGGGTTGTGGGAAATGCTGTAGCCAAAGCTTTTCAACCGTTAGTTGCTCAATTAAACTCTGTCGAGGGATTATCTATTAATTTAGTTGCCTTGCATAGTGAATATTGGGGACAGGAAATCACCGTTACAGGTTTATTAACAGGGCAAGATATCTTAGCTGGTTTATCAGGAAAAGATTTGGGAGAGGGGATTTTATTACCTTCTCTGATGTTAAAACATGGTGATACTAGGTTTTTGGATGATTTAACCCTAGAGGAAATTAGCAATCAATTAAATATTCCCTTTTTTCCTGTGGCTGGTGTTGAAGAATTGATTAATACCTGTTTGCCAAAATCCTAAAACCTGCCTCGGGAACGTCTACTGACTAGACAAGATAGTAAGATAAAGAACTAAGTCGAGAAACTCGATCGCCTATTAACTAGAGTCTTTTACATGGTTTTAATTCGTCAACCTCAAATCTGGGATACTCCTGAAAATAAAGTTACTTCAGAGAAAAATTATTGGAATCGGCGTCGATTTCTCAAAACTTTAGCTGGGGCTGGTATGGTAGCCAGCATTGCACCACTTACCGCTTGCAACAGTTTGGCAGGAATTAGTAAATCTGATTCAGAAACGGCATTGGAAGCTAGTTTGAACTTACCTGATATTAAAAATTTTCGTAAGAATTCTGCTTTCGCTAATCTAAAAAGACCGATCGCGGATGAAAAAATTGCTGGGCAATATAATAATTTCTATGAATTTGGTGGGACAAAAACCATTTGGCTCGATGCCCAAAAATTACCGACAGAAAATTGGCAAGTAGAAGTTTCAGGACTGGTTAAAAATCCTCGTACCTACGATATTGATCAACTGAAAAAAGAATTTCCCCTCGAACAAAGAATTTACCGTTTTCGTTGTGTGGAAGCTTGGTCGATGGTGCTGCCCTGGATTGGCTTCCCGATGAAGAAACTGATCGCCGCAGTTGAACCTACGTCAAAGGCCAAATTTGTGCGTTTTACTTCTTTTTACGACCCTGAAATTACTAAAGGACCAGGATTTCATATTGGGACTTTACCTTGGCCTTATACAGAAGGTTTACGCATTGAGGAAATGGCCAATGAGTTAGCTTTCTTTGCTGTGGGTATTTATGGTCACGATTTACCGAAACAACATGGTGCGCCCTTGAGAATGGTTATTCCTTGGAAATATGGTTTTAAGGGCGCTAAATCTATTGTCAAAATAGAGTTTGTGGAGAATCAACCGGCAACCTATTGGAATACGATCGATGCTCGCGAATATGATTTTGAAGCTAATGTAAATCCAAGTAAGCCTCATCCCCGTTGGTCGCAAGCTACAGAAAAATTTATTAGTACCGGGCCTGGTTTGTCTTGGGAAATTAAGGAAACTTTTCCCTATAACGGTTATGGCGAATATGTCGCGGGTTTATATTCTTAGATGAGCTTGGAAGGCTGAGGGGAATATTTCTCGTTTGGGGAAATAGGGAAATTGAGTGATAATTATTCCCCAAGTCCCTATGCAGAGCGGTATCCTTTAGGGCAAATCCCTAAGTCCCCCAGTCTTAATTACTGGGCAGCTCGATCGCTGGTGGCGGTGGTGCTAGTTTAGTCAACTCGCCCAACACATTTTGGTATTCACTTAATTGATTAGCTTCTTGGTATAAGTCCGCTGCTATTTTAAAATCAGCGATCGCATTATCCTGATTCTCGACATAGGAGTAGTAAAGTCCGCGTTGATAATAGGCTTCGGCATTATTAGGATTGAGACTAATTATCCGATTGTAATCTGCGATCGCTTTGTCATATTGTTTTAAGTCGCGATATACATTGGCACGATCATAATAATTGTCTAGATTATTGGGATTAAGACTAATTATCTGATTGTAATCTGCGATCGCCTTGTCATATTGTTCTAGATACATATAAAGCTCAGCTCTATTTTGATAAGCTTCTAGATCTTTGGAACCGACTTTAATTACTTGGCTGTAGTCTGTGATCGCTTGATCATATTGGGCTATTTGCTGATAAGCCTTGGCTCGACTGTTGTAAACTCTGATGTTATCAGGATTGAGGCTAATTACCTGACTGTAATCCGCGATCGCTTTATCGTAGTCCTTGATGTTGTAAGAAGCGAGACCGCGATTGTAATAGGCTTGTTCGTTGCCCAAATTAAGACGAATTACCGTTCCATAATCCGCGATCGCATTATCATAATTCCCCAAACTATAATAAGTGGTTGCTCGATCAAAATATACTTGTTCTAAATCGGGATTAAAACGAACAAATTGCTCATTGGAAGACGGTAAATACTCTGTTGCCCGACGAGATATATTAGCATCGCCATAATTGAGATAGATATAGATCGCATTATCATAATCAGCTATGGCCTGTTCATAATTTTTCATCTGGGAATAAATGTTGCCACGATTGTAGTGAGCCGCAGCATTTCGAGGATATAAGTTAATTATTTCCGTATATTCTGCTATTTGATTTTGGTAATTTTCTCGGTTACTCTTCTCAAGATTTTGTGCATAATTAGGTTGAGCAATAATCATAAAAGATGCA
>JBCCYD010000307.1:0-7528 GCA_039190385.1 Cyanobacteria bacterium P01_F01_bin.143
ATATAATAGATATTAGTAAATTTTCCCCCGAAATCTCTGGTTTAAGCTCTTGAATACTCAGAATGCTCAGCCTTCTAAGACAAAAATTCTCGTTGTTGATGACACTCTACAGAATCTAGAATTACTCTCTACTCTGCTTAAAAGGAAAGGGTTTAATGTTCGTTGCGCAATCAATGGCTTAGTAGCATTAAAAGTTGCTCAATCAGGTTGGGCCGATTTGATTTTGCTTGATATCAAAATGCCTGAAATGGATGGCTACGAAGTCTGTAAACAACTTAAAAAGGCAGATAATACGAAAGACATTCCTATAATTTTTTTGAGTGCTTTAGACAATGTTTTAGATAAAAAACAAGCTTTTGCTGTAGGAGGAGTAGACTACATCAGCAAACCTTTTCAAATTGAAGAAGTTTTAGTGCGAATTAACAATCAACTCGCGATCGTGGCAGCTAAAGAAAAAGTTTGTCAACTAAATTTAGAATTAGAGCAAAGAGTACGCGAACGTACCAGCGAATTAGAAAAAACTAATCAACAACTCAAAGAGGAAATTGTTCAACGCAAGAGAACTCAAAAGAAACTTTTGTATTTGGCAATGTATGATCCTCTCACTGATTTGCCTAATCGCATTTTATTTATGCAGCGATTGAATAATCTACTTCAGCAATTGGCGCAAAATCAGAGTAATTTATTTGCTGTCTTGTTTCTTGACTGCGATCGCTTTAAATTAATCAATGATTCTCTTGGTCATTTTGTAGGAGATCAAGTATTAAGCGAAATTGCACGTCGGATTAAACTTTGCATCAAACCTTCTGATACCCTAGCTCGTTTTGGTGGTGATGAATTTATGGTTCTTGTATCAGAATTGTCTGACACAAATCAGGCTTCTCGGATCGCTCAGAAAATTCAAAATCAACTCCAACTACCATTTGAAGTTAATCGACATCAATTATTTATTAGTGCCAGTATTGGTATCGTTCTAGGAAATAGGGATTATAAACTCGCAGAACATGTCTTACGAGATGCCGATACAGCTATGTATCAGGCTAAAAAAAGAGGAAAAGCTTGCCATCAAGTATTTAATCCTAAAATGCATCGCAATGCTTCCAAGCGATTAAAATTAGAAACTGATCTGCGATTAGCCCTGAAACATCAGGAATTAGCGGTTTATTATCAGCCAATTGTATCTCTTAATACAAACTCTTTAATCGGGTTTGAAGCCTTGGTACGCTGGAATCATCCCAAACGAGGTTTCGTCTCTCCCGTCGAATTTATTCCTGTTGCTGAAGAAACTGGGTTGATTGTACCTCTGGGTTTATGGGTCATGCGCTCTGCTTGTCATCAGTTTCGTCTTTGGCAAACTAAACATTCAATTGATCAGTTAAAAATCAGCGTCAATCTGTCTGTAAAGCAGTTTTATCAACCAGATTTCATCCAACAAATTGATCATATTCTCCATGAGACCCAATTAGATAGTCAAAGCCTGAAACTAGAAATTACAGAAAGTGCTATTGTAGACAATGCCGAGTCAGCTACATTATTATTTCAAAAACTTAGGCAAAGGGAAATTCAATTAAGTATTGATGATTTTGGCACAGGTTATTCTTCTCTTAGTTATTTGCATCGCTTTCCAGTAAATACCTTAAAGATCGACCGTTCTTTTGTTAGTCGTATTGGCAAAGATGGAGAAAATTTAGAGATTATTCAAGCAATTGTTACTCTGGCAAAACAGTTAGGGATGACGATAGTAGCAGAAGGGATAGAAACGACTCAGCAAAAAGAATATCTCAAAGCATTAGATTGTGATGAGGGTCAGGGATATTTATTTGCTAAGCCGTTGCCAACTCAGGAAGTAGAATCTATTTTTGATAATTTTGATTCTTCAGTTCTGATTAATGCTTAAAACAAAAAATATTTTCTATTTAATCACTAACTTTCCATCGCCTTCAATTACTCGACCAACCTCATAGGCAGCAATATTCCGTGTATTAAACCACTCCTTAGTCGTATCAGCCTGTTCTGGATTAACTAAAACCACAAACCCAATACCCATATTAAAAGTTGCCAGCATTGCTTCCGGTTTAACATTTCCCGTTTCAGCTAACCAACGAAATATGGGCAAAACTTCCCAACTATCCAAATCAACAGCAATAGATTGATTTTGATTCAAGCAACGAGGTAAATTTTCTGGTAAACCACCACCAGTAATATGTGCCATTCCATGTACATCAATGTCACTGGCTAAAAGCTCTAAGATTGGCTTGACATATATTTGCGTTGGCTTGAGTAACTCTTCCCCTAAACTTTTTCCTGCCAAGATTTTAGGCTTACTATCCCAAGCAATATCTTGCGATGCCACAATTTTGCGAACCAAACTAAATCCATTACTATGAACTCCTGAGCTGGCTAATGCGATCGCGACATCACCCAACTCCACCCTAGATCCATCCAAAAGCTTACTTTTTTCCACCACTCCCACACAAAAACCAGCAATATCATATTCTCCTAAATCGTAAAAACCAGGCATCTCTGCCGTCTCTCCCCCCAATAAAGAGCAACCACTCTGACGACAACCTTCCGCAACTCCCTTGACAACTTGAGCTAATTGTTCAGACTTGAGTTTTCCTGTGGCTAAATAATCCAAGAAGAATAAAGGCTCAGATCCACTAGTTAAAATATCATTAACACACATGGCAACCAAATCAATTCCCACCGTCTCATGTCGATTGAGAACTTGGGCAATTTTTAGCTTAGTACCTACGCCATCTGTCCCAGAAACTAAGACTGGTTGTTGATAACCAGCAGGCAACTCAAAACACCCCCCAAAACCACCCAATCCTCCCAAGACTTCAGGGCGAAAAGTACTTTGCACATCTTGACGGATTTGAGCAACAAAATCTCTTCCTGCTTCAATATCGACACCAGCGTCTTTATAGTCCATTAGTAATTGTACTTAATCAAAAATAACTGTATCTGACTTGTATTTGAGATCTTAAAATCAATAAATAATTACAGATTTTAAGAGAGAAAATTCTAGTTGGTCACTAGATTATGACTATTTTCTCATCCTTTGTGGCGAAAACCTGCAATTTATTAGTCAAGGGTTAAATTAGCTGAGTTTTCTGTTTGTTATTGATTAGAAATTTCATTCAATTAATCGAAATAGATTGAATTTATTTAGACTATTATCAGTATTTTTACAATTCCTTGATAAGTTGTACTGGTGTAAATTTAATAAAAGTTTTTGGTGAGGAGTTAAAGCAATATAGACGAAATTTTTTTACGTACTTTGTATTGCTTTTGAAATATATAATTTTATGAATTTAATGAAAATAAAAGCATTTAACACAGCATTTTTTCTCGGTCTAAATTTAATTTCTCTAGGTTTAGGGAATATCGCAACTGCGGCTCAACCTGACAGTATTCCGACCTCTAATGAGGCTCATGAAAAAATTAATCTTAATTTTGATTTTCAGCAAGGAATAGAAATGGCCAACAGAGCGACTTATCGCGGTCAGGCATCTTGGTATGGCCCTGGTTTTCATGGTCGTCGGACAGCCAATGGAGAAGTTTTCAATTCTAATGCTTTGACTGCTGCGCACCGTAGCTTACCTTTTGGAACTAAAGTTCGAGTTACTAATATGAACAATGGTCGTTCAGTAGTAGTCAGAATTAATGACCGAGGCCCTTTTTCTGGAGGAAGAATTATTGATCTCTCTGCTGGCGCTGCCCGTACTATCAATATGATTAATAGCGGAGTTGCTCCTGTAAGAGTAGAAGTTCTAGGAATTTAGACAGAAGCCTTTGACGGAGAAGTCAAAAGCCCTAAAGGATAACGCTCCGCGACACGAAGTTAGTCCTTTAGGGCATATCAAAAGTCAAAAGTCGGAAGATAAAAATATACTCCCGGCTTTTCTTATAGCAATTAAAACTGATAACTGATGACTGATAACTGTTAACTGATTTTAGTTGGCGCAAGCGACACAGCCATCACTAGATTCTTTGAAATCATCTTTTTGCACAGTCCGAATATAATAAACAGCTTTACAGCCTTCTTGCCATGCCATTAAGAGCATTTCAAAAATATCTTTAGCTTTTAGTGCTCTTTCTGGCTCATCAGGGAAATATACTCCTTGGTTAATATTAAACAGCAATTCCATCGAAATCCCTGTATCAATCCATTTTTGAATAGTGGCAACTGCTTTGATGACAAGTTTCTGATCGAGAGTTTTGTTCTCGTGGTAAAACCAAAAAGAATCTTTGATGAAAGGCGGTGCAATAGGAACTGTCCCTTTAGCCCATTTGTCGTAAAAGAATTTACTATAAACAGGAAGGACACTGGCAGTACAACCTTGGACTAGAGAAGAAGAAGTATTAGGCGCGATCGCGGTAATATGGGAATTGCGAATGCCATATTGCTGAATATCTTGGGATAATTCCACCCAACGTTCTTTGTCGTGAGCATATTCCAAAAACCACTCCACAGGCTTGGCTCCAATCAAATTGCCTTTGCTCCATTCACTCCCCCGAAAAGCCGCATAGGCACCACGGTCTTTAGCTAATTCCATCGAAGCTTTGGTACACCAATAACCAATTTCTTCAAACAAAACATCTATTTCTGAGATACTCTTGTAAGTCAAACTGTTTTTGGCCAACCAATCGGCTAAACCCATAGCGCCCACTCCAATGGTGCGATATTTGTCATTATGGGTTTTACTTGCGGCAAAGGGCGGACTAGTAATATCAATAGTATTATCAAGTATTCTGACTGCTAACTGGCAGATATGGGGAATTTCCGCTTCATCAACATTGGCAAGATTGAGAGAAACAAGATTACAAGAATGTCCTTCAACTCCTGGCTTGACATTGGAGAAAGACTCGCAGCATAAATTAACCCCTGGAATATAGCCCTCATGTTTGTTGGGATTAGCCCGATTGATTGTATCTTTAAACGCTAAATAGGGCATTCCCGTTTCAACCTGCGATCGCATGATCTCTTTAAAGAGTTCGCGGGCGTTAATTCTTTTATAAAGCTTAATTTTTTTGCCTAGTTCCGCTTCAATAGTCTTATAGGCTTGCTCAAATTCTTCTCCCCAAAGGGATGCCAATTCAATTCCTAGCTGGGCTTTCACCTCATAGGGATCAACTAAAGTCCATTCTGCTTTAGCTTCCACCCGACGCATAAATTCATCAGTAATTACCAACTGGGGAAACACATCATAGGCTTTGCGCCGTTGATCCCCATTTTCCGTTTGCATCTCCAGAAATTCCGGCACATCTAGATGCCAAACATCAACGCCAACGGTTACAGCACCAGCTCGGCGTCCGCCTTGGTTGACTGCGATCGCGGTGTCATTGAGCAATTTGATCCAAGGAACAATGCCCCCAGAAGCCTTATCTTTGCCCATCACCCAACTACCGGTCGCCCGAATCCGCGAAACATTAACCCCAACACCACCGCCATTTTTAGAAATTCTCGCTGTATTGGTAATCTCGCTAAAAATACTTTCCAAATTGTCATCCATGGCAACAATAAAGCAACTGCTCAAAGAACCGTCGGGAATTCTCAGATTAGCTAATATCGGTGTTGCCAAAGATATTTTCCGTTCCGCGATCGCAGTATAAAATTGTTTTGCTACTGCTAATCGATTCTCTGGCTTCTCTAACCGCGCCAACAACAAAGCACAAGTTAGATAAGCCTCTTGAGGCAACTCATCAGTCAATAAATATCTTTTGGTTAGTAAAACAGCTCCCGCATAATCATAATCGAGATCCCAATTGGAATTTATCCAAGAACCTGCCACTGCCAACTCTTCAGGCGAATAGGTGAGAATTGCCCTGTCGTATCGCTCAGCAGCAACTTGGAACGCCACCGTTCGAGGATAATCATCATATTCGAAACCCCGACTTACCAAAGTATCTTTCCATAAACTCCAGACATGAAGTCTTCCTGCAACATAACGCCATTCTGGTTCTTGGGGGCTACACATACCCAAAGCACAATCAATTAGGTTATCTTGGATTTCTCTGGTAGTCACACCAGTTTTCAATCTAGTAGTTAATCCAGCCTCTAAAGTAATGGAATTGACTTCTTTTCCAGCACAGGCCCATTCGACTACAGAGCGAATCTTCGTGATATTGAGATCCGTAGTAGAGCCATCTCTGCGGATTACTTGGATATTTTTGGGAGCTTTGGGTAATGAAACAGTTGGTAGGGTTTGGATTTGCTGCATATGTTTGGGAACTCAAACCAGTTATTGTCTTGGAATTAATACTATAACTCATGTCTACGGTACATATGGTGTTTTTTTTGAAAATTAAATTTTAAATACCCCATATGTAGTTTTTATTTTTTTAACAAAAACTAGCAAATTAACTTAGATGCTATTCTTGTTAGCTCTAAAGTACTCTAAGAGACTATAATTTTGGGAATATTTCCTAGCACTACAAATAAACAAATAAATTTCTCAGTGGATAAGCAGAGCAACGAAACCTATCTAAATCATCCTAATTTCGGACTTCTTTATCGAATTTGTCTGATTCAAGATAATCAGGAATTATTTACAACTCTTTATGCTCAACGTCTATTTTTTCTCGTCACTATCAACACCGATGGATTTAAATTCGATCCGATTACCAGATCTGACGCTCGTTTGATGGTGGAAGTTCGCCTCAGAAGACTACGTTCCCAAAATAGTGTGGATAAATATCAGGAGTTGCAAAAAGCTTATAAAAGAACTTTTCAATAGAGTTGAGCAATGGATTCATGGCAACTAGTCGAAACTCCCACTGTACCCCAATGGTTTACCGATGGAGTTCAAAGCTATACTCCCAATTCTAGCGGTAAATACGGAGCGCAATTACTATGGCAGAGGGGGATCAGAGATCTTGATACTTTGGCGGCTTTTATTAATCCTGAATGTTATCAACCGACTAGTGCCGTAGCATTTGGCGAGGAAATAGATAAAGCGATCGCGCGTTTGAGCTTAGCCTACGAAACAGAGGAAAAAATCTGCATTTGGGGTGATTTTGATGCCGATGGTGTAACCTCGACTAGTGTTTTATGGGAAGGATTAGGACAGTTTTTCCCCCAAAATAGCCAACTGGAATATTATATTCCCAACCGTTTAACCGAATCTCATGGTTTAAACCATACGGGCATTGCCCAATTAGCTGCTTCGGGAACTAAATTAATCGTTACTTGTGACACGGGCAGTACTAATCTGGAAGAAATTATTTACGCAGGCAAATTAGGAATTGATGTGATTGTGACCGATCACCATACTTTGCCGGAATCTCGTCCTTCTGTGGTGGGAATTATTAATCCTCGTTATTTGCCAGAAGATCATCCTCTCTATCATCTTTCTGGGGTAGCAGTTGCTTATAAGTTAGTCGAAGCTCTCTATCAAGCTTTACCAGAGATTCCCCAGCAGCCTTTGGAATATTTGCTAGATTTGGTCGCGATCGGTCTGGTAGCGGATTTGGTAAGTCTGCAAGGAGATTGTCGTTATTTGGCCCAGCAGGGAATTAAACA
>JBCCYD010000308.1:0-7483 GCA_039190385.1 Cyanobacteria bacterium P01_F01_bin.143
ACTGTCTGGTTGTTGGTGGAAACTAGAAAATGCCATGACCATGTTAGCTCTTAGAGTGTTACGTGCTAATGGTGATTGGAACAGTTATTGGCAGAATAGTCCATTAGCGATCGCTTGAGGCCATCACTTTTAATTACACCCGTCTGATACAGAACGATATTTATCTGTTTCACGTAATCTTTGACTCAGGAAACGACAAATTTCTAGAATAATATGAGGTCTTTGGGCAACTAAACTGAGAAAACGATTTTTTTCTAATTTTAATAACGTACAATCCGTCAACGCGATCGCGCCATTCCAACGCGGGGCATCATCAAACAAAGCAATCTCACCAAAAAATTGTCCAGTCGATAATTGCTCTAACTCTTGCTCCTTCCCATCAATTTCCTTGATCAAACTAATAGTCCCAGAAGCAATAATAAAAAGATGATAACCCCAATTTCCTTCAGCGAAAACCTTTTGCTTGGCTAAAATTTGCTGAGTTTCTAAAGCATTATCAATTAAATATAATTCGTCTAAAGAAAGATTCTTGAATAAGGCGACATTTTTCAAAAGTAATAAACGATTCATGGATATATCAGTAAAAGAAGATGCTTGCTGAGTTTGAGGTAAAATTTCTTGGGCAATCGATTGGATTAAGGGATCTTCATCTTTGATTGCCATAAATGGTAATAAAGCCAAAGGCAATAATGCGCCAATTCTTAACCAGCGATCGCGTGATTCTAAGGCTTCAAACAGTATCTGATAACCCCGCTTTCTTACCCATTGCCAAGTCGGTTGAGTTTTACTACCTAAGACTTCTTGATCTATTTTTTCTTCCAACAAAGGCATCAAAGGCAAAATAAAACGACGATGATTGATCGAGGCCAAAACTTCGATCGCATTGGCACAATCTCTTTTGTTGGTACTAGTAAGCACAATCATCACCGTCTTGACAGTACTGGAATATCCGAGGCAAGCCAAAACATAGAGCACTTCTTGAATGACCCTTTCCTGAAAATCCGCGATCGCGATAACTAAAGGTTGCCAAGTTGGGTCGTCTGTCGGGATTTGTTGTTGCCATTTTCTAGTTTTGGCAACTTGTTGATATTTAGGAGCTAGATAATTAAATAAAATATCACTGGCAAAACTAGCCCGACTCTGACCAATTGCCGCGATCGCAGTTTTAACCACGTTCGGATCTTCCGATGCTAAATATTTCTTGGCAAAAGTTAATCCTGGTTGTCCATAAACGGCAACGATATTGGCTATTTGCTGCCGAACTTGAAGATCGAGATCGCCAAACAAAGGTTCGAGAAACTCTAAAATGCCCTCTCCCCGAGAAATATTTAAGAGTTGCAAAGCCGCAATTTTGACTTCAGGATCATCATTAACTAATTGAGAAATCGCTATTTTGCTAGCAGCTATATCACCTAAAAAAGTAATTCTTTGCAGAGAGGTTAAACATTGAATTTTAACTAGATTATTACCTTGCTCAAGAATATTTTGTAGCCAGGGAAGTAAACTACGATTTTTCTGGAAAGCAATCATTCTGGCGATCGCGATCGCGCTATTCTCTGATAATTCTTCCTGAGAGATTAAATCTTGATGATCACTTAGTAAAGTAGCTAAAACACGAATTTCTTGGCTATGATTTTTTTGTAGCTCTTTAACTTTTTCCCTAGAAAATTGATAGTTATTGAGAATTAAAACTTCTAAAGCTGTTGCCTGAAAATAGATTTTTTCGTGATTTAATAAACCAGTAAAATAGTTCAAAATCTCTGAATCGCTCACTTTACGAAACAAGTTGACAATGCCATGACGAATTTGCCAATCTTCCTGGGATAGTAATGGTGATACTTGAGGTAAAAATCGACTCTGTTTTCCCACATGGGAAGCTAACTCTAAACCTTTGATTTGCAGAGGTAGATCCCCATCACTCAGGAGTTCAGTAATTGCTTTACTAGAGGTAATCGGTAAAGGTGTCTGGTTATTCTGCCAATCATCCAAATCAATCACATTAGAACGAATCAGATCTTCTAAGCCTTGCCCATAAAATTTGCCCATCGGCAAACGCACTATTAGTAACAAAACTGTCAAACTTACAACGAACCAACTAATTTGCTCAAGACTGAAATATTTTTCACTAAGAAATAGAATTACTCCCGCACAAATTAAGCCTAAAGCATAGAGTATGCCATCACTAAAAGCTCTGACCCTTCCCAAAAATTCCCGAGGCAACCCGTTGAAATTAAGTTGATGAACTGGAGTATTGATCGATTTGTAGAAAGCATCGCCATTGATTTGCAGCGCGATCGCAGAGGGTAAATTAAAGTTTAAGATAAATCCACTCAAACTGGCTAAAGTGGTTAGAGGATAAACCACATTCATTCTTGCAACTCCCAACCATTTCAAGAGGGGGCGAGTGAAAAGATAAAGCATCAGGATTTGGACTGAAGAGATGACAATCCGCATTAATCCGAAAAAACCAGTCAGGTCTTCATTACTAAACTGCTGACCATAAATATTTAACCAAAGAAATTGATCGCTGACATAGATAATAACGAGGAGAAAACTACTGGCAGCGAGGAAGAAAATTAGAGGATAGCGTTTGGCCAGGGAAGGAAAGGTGGTGAAAGATTCAATCAGGCCAATAGGAGTTTCGGTGTTTTCTGGTTCTAAAAGACTTTGGGATTTTTCGAGACAGGTCAGTTGTACGATCGCGATCGCAAATAAAATCGGCAGAAATAGCAGCAAATCTTCTGTTAGCAAATAGCGAGACAGGACAATGGTTAATCCACCACCGATGATTGTCCCCACAGATTGGGCAATGCCAACATAGGGCGCATATTCTTTGTATTCTAGAGTCGTAAAATAATCTGTGAGTATATTGGGATAGAGAATTGTGTTGTGAAAATCCCACTGGAAAACAATAAAAACTAGTAATAGGTAGTAAACAACACTGGTATCTAATAGTAGTAAACAACGCATGAGCAGAGTTACCGCGATCGAAATTACCAGAGCATAACGAAATAATTTGGTTCGACTATAGCGATCGACTATTTGGGAAAAGAATAGGTAAGCAGGAATTGACCCCAAGCCAATACAGATAAAGGCCAAGGGAAGACTGCTAGCACCAACTTCATTGACAAACAGGGCATTGGCAACAGCCATGCTCAGGGAACTGTAGATGAATAAGGTTCCAGCGATTAGTAATATTTGGGCAAGACGGCCTAATTTCCAGACTTGATTAATAACTTATTCACCTCAATTTCGATATAAGGAAAAGCTAACGATGTTAATCTTCCTTCCGTCACGATTTTTTGCCATTGATAATCTTCGCCGAAAGGATTTCTAAATAGATGTAACTGAAAATTGTTTAAATCAATCACCCAATATTCTGCTATTTTATTACGCGCATAAGTTCTTTTTTTATCATTTAGATCATAAGCTAAAGTTGATTGCGAGATCTCTATCAACCAAAAAATTTCTTCTGGACTAGGATGATGGGTAAGATATTGTTCTTTGGGATTTTGAACGATCGCGACATCGGGTTCTGGCTCGGAATCTGACAAGGTAACAGGGCCATTAAAACGCACATGAGCCTTTTGATTTAATTGTGATTGAAGATACTCAACATTCGATTGTGCTTGATAATAATGGAGCGGACTTTCGGGACTCATCTCAACAATTTCTCCCTCTAACAGCTCCACTTTACGATCACCGAATATACCTGTGGCGATCATCTTATGATAATCTTGTATCGACCATTTAGCTAAAGTCTTCATCGCTTAATGTAATTTAGATCTTTATATTTTTATCATTATTGCACAGGTCATATCTAATTAAGTTCCGTTTGACCTTTGTACAGACCTGTAGCCGATACGTATTCCCTGACTTCCCCACAGCGGTACTAGATTGTTTTAAGCTGAAGTTAGGTCATAATTTAGTAACTAAGATATTTTTGATGGATAAGATTGTAGACGCTAAAGAATTTTTTCAATTGAGTGCTGGGCAATGGCGATCGCAGAGAACCACCCATCATCTTCCTTTTAGAAGAGCCGAAAGTGGGAACTCTGATATTAATGTGGAATTCCTTGAAGGAGCAGAATCAAGAGTTCAAGAAATTTGCACCATGCATGAAGTAGATCCCAGCCTCGCGATCGGTGGAGCTTTTGTTACTTGGGATGGTTCTATGGCCTGGGATAAAGACAATGAGGATCATCAAGGGAGTACAGTCTTTGCGCTTATTCCTGAAGATAATAATCTCAGAAAAGGCAAATTGTTACGAGAAAGAGGTTATGCCGAAATTGTGCCTGTGGCAGGAAAATATGAAATGGACGAAGAAGATGGTCTAATTTTGATTACAGAATATGAAACCATGAGCATTATCGAGCGTTTTTGGTTTGTCAATCCTAATTGCCGTCTTCGTAGTAGTACAGTCAAGAGATTTGGCGGGTTTAATACCGCTACATTTTGTATCGAATCTCGGGTTCTAGAAAAAGACACCCAGGCAACTGCGCCAGAAGCAAATCAGCAAAATAACTATGCGCTTACAGGATGGTAACATCTATTTGAATTAATCAGATAATACTTTTATTTAGAATGAAGACGAGTCAATTTCTTAAATTTTCGGGGAATGTGTGATGAACTCGTCTTCTTTTGCTTGTGCGATTACTCTATAGCTAGGCTTTGCCTGATCGCAGGTAATAATTTGCTATGAATAGTAGTTAAAGCCTCATCGTCTGGAAGCTTGGAGAATATTTCTTCTAGCATTGTGATTGCATTATCCACTGAATCTTTGAAATCCTTATCAGATGGAAGGTGGTATTTATGGTGTTTATCGAACAATCTATAAGAAAAACAGAATAGCTTAAAGAATTTCATTACCAATACAAGCCCCGCCACCAAAAACCAAATACTTATGCAAAGAATCCGAACCTAAACTTTTGCCCCGAGCCTCCGCCAAAAAAGTTCGCCCCTCAAGATATTCATCCACCGTGCTTTCTCTGCCATAAACCGCAAAAGAAACAATTACATTAGCACCCGAATAGCAATCCAAATTATCAGTCAACACCAAATCCCGATCAACAGAAATCGCACCACGATCAATCACACATAACCCACCAGAAAAATTCAAACTGTGCACTCCTGTCTCATCTCTCACAATGACCTCGTGAGCAAACTTATACTCATCAGCAAACGGCCCAGCCACAATTTCTTGCCGGAGAATTTCTCGCCCTCCAGAAAAACAAGCAATCACAGTAGGAGAATCAGGATCAATTCGACTAGCAGCTAGCGATCGCAGCTGGGAATTGTCACAGGAAAAGAGAAAAATCACTAAGCATAAACATAGGAAAATCTTTCTCATCAGTTTGCCCAGAATAACAGCTACCTCCCAATTGTGACAGAAAAATTCCAACTGGAATATAGAAACCCCAAAATATGAACAAATTGTACAGTTTTCAAAAAGCTTAGAAAAAGCTAAAGAGCATTATGTAAGAAAAGTATATTCATGATGTAATAAATACATAAAGGCAAAAAAATTTGTTTTCTTTAGTAACTAAATATACGAAAAGAAGAATTCAATAATGTGAATCTATAGTCTCAGTAACGTTATGAAACTTATAGTCTAAATTCCCCCAAGCAAGGGCGTTTTTAAAGTTATAACTTTAACCCTATTAATTATTGATTCTCAAGGAAGGTAACAATGCTCGGAGAAATGTGGCAATTCAGGGGTAGGTATAAAATCCTACATATGACCTGGTTTGCATTCTTTTTATCATTTGTAGTCTGGTTCAACTTAGCTCCTTTAGCAACCACAGTAAAGGCAGCATTTGACCTCGCACCCGGCCAAATAAAAACTGTGGCAATCTGTAACGTAGCCCTAACAGTCCCCGCAAGGATTATCATCGGGATGTTACTCGACAAGTATGGACCAAGATTGACCTATTCTTGTCTATTAGTATATGCGGCAATCCCCTGTATCATGTTTGCCAGCGCACAAAATCTTAGTCAACTTATTATATCTCGCCTCCTACTAAGTATTGTAGGTGCCGGTTTCGTAATTGGGATTCGCATGACCGCAGAATGGTTCCCTCCCAAAGAAATTGGTCTAGCCGAAGGTATCTATGGTGGCTGGGGTAACTTTGGTTCAGCCTTCTCCGCCTTCACAATGGTAGGACTAGCAGGAGCTTTAAGTTTCTTCCCTGGAGCCTTTACTTTACCTAGTGGAGATCCTTTAAACTGGAGATTCGCGATCGCAGGAACAGGTATTATTGCCGCTATTTATGGTGTTATTTATTACTTTAACGTTCAAGACACACCCCCAGGAAAAGTCTATCGCCGACCCAAAAGCAGTAGAGGATTGGAAGTAACAACCAAAAAAGACTTCTGGTTCCTCATGCTGATGAATCTTCCTCTAACTATTATCCTCATGGTCTTAGCCTGGAGATTAAAAGGAGTCGGATTCCTCAATGATGCTTCCTATCCAATTGTCTTAATCGCGTTACTCTGTTTATATGCCTTCCAAGCTTACAATTGCTGGGTAGTAAACAAAGATTTAATGACTGGAGCCAAGCGTTATCCTCCAGAAGATCGTTATAGATTTAAACAAGTAGCAATTCTCGAACTAACATATATCGTAAACTTTGGTTCAGAGTTGGCTGTAGTATCTATGCTTCCCGCTTTCTTTGAAGGAACCTTTGGTTTGAGTAAAGCATTAGCCGGAATTTTGGCAGCAAGTTATGCCTTTATGAATTTATTTGCTCGTCCTAGTGGCGGTCTAATTTCTGATAAATTGGGTAGTCGTCGCATGACTATGGGATTATTAACCCTGTTTATGGGTGTAGGTTATCTAGTTATGAGTACTATTCCCGCCGTTCGTGACGCTCTTGGTTATGATGCAGAAGTAGGAGCTAGTGCAACTTTAATCGCTTTGGCGGTGATAATGACCATGATGTGTTCATTCTTCGTCCAAGCTGGAGAAGGTTCCACATTTGCGATTGTGCCTTTAGTAAAACGTCGGGTTACTGGTCAAGTTGCTGGTAACGTAGGTGCTTACGGTAATGTCGGTGCAGTAGCTTACTTGACTTTATATAGTTTGTTACCAGATGGCGATGCTGGAAATATTCGCTTCTTCCAAGTATTAGGAATCGCAGCGATTATTGTTGCCATGCTATGTTTCTTTATCCTCGAAGAACCAAAAGGTTCCTTTGCCGAACATCATGAAGGTGAAGAAGAGACAGTCAGTTCTACTTTAGAAACAGAAATGACGTAGAAACCAATAAACTTTTTTAACTTGCATAGTGAGGGAAATTTTTCCCTTCACTATGTTTGTTCGTATTATAGATTGTATCCAAAGTCATTAATCGATCGCATAGATAAAGAAACATAGAGTACAAGGAGACTAAATAGACAAATAATAGTTAAATATAGTTAGATATAATCAATTTTTAACCTACTTTTAATTTTCAATTTTCAATTCTCAATTCTCATTTTTTTA
>JBCCYD010000309.1:0-7446 GCA_039190385.1 Cyanobacteria bacterium P01_F01_bin.143
CCAAATTCGATTTTAATATCGAGAGCCTGTTGATAATATTCTCTGGCTGTTTCATATTCCCGTAATTCTTGGGCAACTATTCCCAATTGGTGATAGGTAGAAGCTTGTGAGTAGCGATCTCCGTATTCGATATCAATATCGAGAGTTTGTTGATAATATTCTCTAGCTGTTTCATATTCCCGTAAATCTTGAGCAACTCTTCCCAACTGGTGATAGGTAGAAGCCTGGAAGTAGCGATCTCCAAATTCGATTTTAATATCGAGAGCCTGTTGATAATATTCTCTGGCTATTTCATATTCTCGTAATTGCTGGGCTACTCTTCCTAACTCGTGATATGTGGAAGCTTGCTCATAGCGATCGCCATATTCAATTTTAATATCGAGAGCTTGTTGATAATATTCTCTGGCTGTTTCATATTCTCGTAAATTTTGAGCTACATATCCCAATTGGTGATGGGTAGCAGCTTGCTCATAGCGATCGCCGTATTCGATATCAATATCGAGAGCTTGTTGATAATATTCTCTGGCTGTTTCATATTCCCGTAATTCTTGGGTAACTATTCCCAACTGATGATAGGTGGAAGCTTGCGAGTGGCGATCTCCATATTCGATTTTAATATTGAGAGCTTGTTGATAATATTCCCTAGCTCGGATAAACTTCCTACGGCTTAAATAAGCGCCCCCTAGTTCACACAAAAGATTGATGCAAGTTTTGATATTTTCTTTGGCAATAGTTTGCCCTGAAGGTCGATATTCTTGCAAAAGACGCTCTAGTAAATCTATCCGATCTTGTTTTTCTGGTAATCGCAACTTCTGATTAATATTTCTCTTATCTTCCTGAAAACGATTAAATTCTTGCTCTCGGTGGATTTGAGTGGTCTGAAAACGAAACATTCCTGATTTCCAAGCCCAAAAATCGGGAGCAAATTTAGCGACGCGGGTAACGGCATAATCTGGCAAGATAAATAATATGGGATGGGGAACACTGGTGGAATAGGCATCCCGCACAAAGTTGAGATCCGCTAACATGGGTGGATAATCACCAAAAACGCCGATGGATTTCTCTAGTCCTCGCAAAATCAAGACTAATTTCTGATTGGGATCTCGCTCAATAGTCGGTAAAATTTTGACAATTTCATCCCGTAAAAATCGTAAATCTGGGTCAGGAAAATTGAGAATTTCTAACTGGATTTGCTCGCATTGAGAATGAGATTGCAAAAAGTCAATGATAATCTCTGCTTCTGCGGGAAAATTATTTTCGGCAAAACCAATGGTAAATCCCTCAGCAAAATCGACAAAAGTCAGCAATTCGTCAAAAGACTGCTGATTGACATCGAGGAAATTCTGAGCTTCTAAGGATTTATCCATCATTAAATTTTCCTATACTTCCTCTGCCTCCTCTGCCCCCGCTGCTCCCTCCGCCTCCTCCGCTCCCTCCGCTTCCAAGAGAGCAACTGCTTTTTGAAATGCATTGATTCTTTTAATTAAGGGATTAACATAATTCCAGCGATCGCTACCGTTGTATTCTAAAACTGAGGTATTAAACATTAATAACTGTCCAGTTTCATCTTTATCGATATCTTTACTCAGATAGACTTTCGCTAAAATCGGATAATATTCCCAAAGTAGAAAGCGCTCAAAACTAAATTGTTCTTGCTTAATAGCGTAGATAACATCTTCCGCATCAATTTTACTGTGACCCTGGCTACTGGCGGTGAGACAAGCTGTACGCATCATCTGCATCAGTTGGCGAACATGACCACCACTAGCTTTAGCGAGTTCTCGTAAATCTTGGCTAGATTCAAATACAGCATCGATATCAACTCGACGTTTGATGAGATCAACAACTGCATCGAGATTTGTTTGGTTATAGTCCAGCTCAGGGCGATCGCGATCGCTCTGATAAATATTAATCATCGGCATAATATGAGGATCGCCGAAATTATTGTTGAGATTTTTGGGTGAATAGACAGCCGCGATGGGAACTGTGTAAATTATAGTGCAATTGAGTTGTTGCAATTGAGCTGCATAATCAAAAAACAGGCGATCGGACATCTTTGGATTGAGTCGGTCTAAATTATCAAAAATCAGGAGAAAATCTTTACATTGAGGCGATTTTTGGCGTAATTTTTTTAAACCATCATTTAATAAAAGATTGATATCTAACTGCAAACGGGAAATATCTTTTTCTAAATTTTCTCTAATAGTTTTTCTCTGTTTTTGAGAGCCTCTGATCTGGGCTAATAATTTGACTAATAATTTGGCAATAAAGGGCGGAACAATTCCTGGTAGACCACCGCCCAAGCTCGCTTCTCCTGCAATACTGATCGATGATTCTACAGTTTTTTCTGTTTCATTGGTAATTTCTTTAAACCAAGATTCAAAGCTTTTGAGTAATTCAGAATCAAATTTTAAACCTAATTTTCTTAATTCAAATTCAACTTTTTTAATGACAATCAGATATATATCTATAAAGCTAATATCGTTAATATCTGTTTCTTCATTAGCTTCTAGATAAATTACTCTATAGTCTGTTTCCCATTTCTTTTGAATCAGTTTTAACTCTGTGCTTTTTCCACAACCTCGATGTCCTGTAAATAAAATTGCTTTATGTTCTCCCGGTTCTTGAAAATTTAAAATCCCATTAATACTATTAATTGCTTTAGTCTTGCGGACTTCCGATAAATTGACATAGTAGCGATCAAGATCTGCTCCTTGTAGCGGTTCGACATTGCAAATCCGATAAGCAGTTTTGAGAGTAGTAGCTCGTTCAGAGGCTAGTGAGGTCATAGAGTAGAAACATGGGGAATCATTTCAGATTATAAACTGTTCCCAGAAATTGTAATTATTGCGCTCAGCTAAACACTGACACTTTGGATCATCAATTAGAGTTAGAATTTTATGACCCTCTTAACTTCCAAGATGAAAGTAAAAAATATAGAAATCCCCCTAGAGAAGATAAAAATATTTTGTACAACTTGGCAAATAACTGAATTTGCTTTATTTGGTTCGGTATTACGAGATGATTTCCGTCCCGATAGCGATATTGATATTATGGTTCAATTTAACACTGATGCTCATCCTACCTTCTTGAATCTGGAGCAGATGGAAGCAGAGTTAAAGATTATTTTTCAAAGACAAGTCGATCTAGTTACTCGTCAAGGGATTGAAACCAGCCGTAACTATTTGCGCCGTCAAGAAATCCTATCCTCTGTTCAGGTGATTTATGCAACGAGATCTTCAATTTCTGCTTGATATGTTGCAATCGGCGGAGCTTGTCGTGCAATATACTACTCAATGCTCAAAAGATGAATTCATTGACAATATTCAACTTCAAGATTCAGTAATCAGAAGATTGTTAGTCATTGCCGAAGCAGCAAGACGGGTTTCAACAACAACTCGTAGAACTTTATCTAATATTTCATGGCAAGAGATTAACGGAATGAGAAATCGCTTATTTCATGAATACGATGATATTAACCTTAATATTGTTTGGGATGTTGTTCAAAATGAAATACCGATTTTAATTCAACAGCTAAAATTAATAGTGCCTCCTGAAGTGTAAGCAACTACAATTCAAGAAAGATGCAGTTGAAATCTAGTAATTAATAAAAAATTACATCATTCCATAACTGATTAACTACTGAAGGTTTAATTGTTCTTTATTTGCGAGTTACCCACTATTAAAAACAATTGTTATGGAAGAACAATCGGAATTTTTCCACTCGAACGTTGCACTATTCTGCGATCGCTGAATCTCGATTCCTCTGCCCAAGATACTTTCTACATTATTTAAGGCGTATGTAGCAGAACCGATTGGTGAAGTTAAGATTTAGAGCCAAAAGAAATTTTCTTGCTGAGAGCCGTTACTTTCTCACCATATTTAAATTCAAAAAAAGTAGTATTGCATCATCGTGGATGGGAATCATAAGAAAGAGAATCATCGAAACTAAATGAGTGAAGTCAAAAAGAAACCGCAAAAAATCAAACCACAAAATTTCCCAGAAAGAATAGTTTGGTATGCCATGATTGGAACCTATATCTGGTTTCTTCTAGGTGCTACCTATATAGTTGGCTCAGTCATTGGCTGGATTTTATTTGCCTATTTATTACTCAAATTATGGTTTCAAGATGAAAATACGCCTCCAGAAGAAAGAATAGTTATTCCCTGGATTATTTGGGTTTGGATTATCGGGATGCTAGTCATGGAACTAGCACTAATTATGGGGCATATTGACTTTAATTTGCCCATGAGCAAGATAATAAAATCTTCTATTGGTTGGGCAAAAGGTTGGGCATTAATTGCACTATATCCCCTAGCCGGTTGCCTCAATATTCGCCCCGCATTAATCTATCGTGCCGTCTGCGTAATTGGTTTACAAACTCTATTCATTGCACCTCTATTAATCATTGCTCCGATCGCGGGCTTACCAACCATTCTCTATGTTTCTCCTCTTAAAGTAGTAGGTGCAGGATTAGGCCCCACATTCTTCGATGTATCGCTCTATCAAGTCGATTTCGACGGCCAAATTCGCCAAAGATTATTTACCCCTTGGGGCCCAGCTTTAGGCTTTGTGGCAAACATTTACTTTACTTTGGCTCTGCGAGAAAAAAATACCAAATGGAAATGTTATGGCATCATTGCTGCGGTTTTTATGTCCCAAATTTGCAAATCTCGTCTAGCACAAGTCGCTATCCTTAGTACTCCCATCTTTACCTTTTTCCTGTCTCGCCTACTGCGACCATATATAGTAATGGCTTCGGGAATTATTAGTGTTGCCGCAGGAATTTTTGCCACTAATATCCTGAATTTTCTCGACGCCTTTTGGAAAAAATTTAAAGCAGCCAGAGCCGAATCTAGTCGAGTTAGAGCCGCTTTAAAACAAATTGCTTTCGATCGCGCCCAGAAAGAAGCTCCCATTTGGGGACATGGTATCGTCGAAAGAGGCCCTCATGTCGTGGAATATATGCCCATTGGTTCCCACCATACTTGGGCAGGATTAGCTTATGTCAAAGGAATGGTTGGCTTTTCTGCTTTAGCGATTCCGATGATGTTGAGTTTCTTGTTTCTTTTAGTCAAAGCTCAAAAAAGTAAAGATGCCGCTACAGGATTAGCAATTTTATTTATTTTATTCCTTTATACTTTTGGCGAAAACTTAGAGATTTTAGTTTATCTTTATTGGCCGGGAATGATTATGATGGGAATTGCCTTTAAAGATAATAGAAATTCAACCTTACAGAAGAATAAGTAACAAGTGTATATTTTCAGAAATAAAATATACAAATGATTGTTTTTTGGTATTTATTTGCAGCTTAAAAAATTAGAAGATAAACTAGGAATAACTAATTTTCAAAAAAGGATTATCAAGGTAATAAACAAAATACTGCAACTCATCAAATCCTCTCTATTAACACAATTAGCGATTAGCAATTAGCCATTAGCAATCCCTTTAATAAAAAACTATGCAAAAACCAAACTTTTTCCTGGTTGGTGCACCAAAATGTGGTACCACGGCTATGTCCAATTATCTCAACCAGCATCCAGATATTCATATGGGACCGAAAGAAATGCATTTTTTTGGTACTGATTTAAGAAGAACTAATAAAGCAGAAAATCAAACGAAAGAAAAATATTTATCAAGACTGAATGAGGGAAATAATCTAGAAACCAAATATCTAGGAGAAGCTTCCGTCTGGTATCTTTATTCTCAAACAGCAGCCTCTGAAATTAAAACATTTTCTCCTGAAGCAAAAATACTAATCATGCTCAGAAATCCTGTTGAAATGCTTTATTCATTGTATTATCAATGGTTGCATGAAGGAAAATTTTTGCCATCTTTCCAAGAAGCTATAGAACAAGAATCAGAGCTAAGACAAAAAGCAGAACCTCTATTTGATCAAGGGAAAAGATGGCGAGAGGTTATGCATACAGATCTTGCTAAATTTTATGAACAAGTAGCAATATATTTCAATGTCTTTGGACAAGAAAATGTCAAAGTTGTTATTTATGATGATTTTAAAAAAAATATCTCCCAAGTATATCAGGAGATCCTAGAATTTCTAGAAATAGATTCTGCTATAGTTCCCCAACAATTTGAAAGAGTAAATAGCCACAAAAGATACAAAAACTATTTATTCCATAGATTATTTTCTAATCCCCATGAAACTCCTGAATTAGAACGAAAAATATCGAGTAATTTACGCAATATTGTTAAACTATTGATGCCCAAAAAATTGCGAAAACAGGTTCGCGATCGCCTGATTAATTGGAATACCGTCACATCACAAAGACCAGAAATGGCACCAGAAGTTCATCAATATATATGTAAGCAGCTCTCTCCAGATATAAAAAAGCTAAGTTCTTTACTTAATAGAGATTTAACTTATTGGTGTCAATAATCAATAACAAAATGATATTTAGGGGCAAACGGCTATTCGCCCCTACAAAAATGATATAAATTCTAAACATAAAAAAAGAAAGCCTTGTAAATCAAAGCTTTCAACAATAAGTTCCTTATTTATTTCTTTTACATATTTGGTAGAAAATCATCTTCACGAAGCTTATCGGCAATAGTGATTGGCAGAAATAAAATCAACATCATTCCCAATCTACAGATATTTAACAACCACTCGCTCGTCGAAAGTTTGGAAGGATTAATCTTAGTTTGTTGTCTGCTGCCGTCTTCGATAATAGCTTCTGTCTTATCATCACAAAAACTTGCCTCAACAGAGGTGAAATTTGATGACATCTTAATCAAATGATCTTTGTTTAAATCAGTTAGGGAGAAATCATTAGTTATAGTTGTGCTAGTCATAATTTTCTTGAAGCAATTTTTTCTTTAATCTGTGGTTATTACTAATATCCCACGCTGATATTTGCGATCGCGTTTGTTTAATTGTTTTACTTGTATAACTTTTTGTATAAGATAGACGACACATCTCAAATTCTCGTTTAGAAAAATAGTGAAATAAAAAAATAGGGGCAACTGATAAATCGTCCCTACAAAAATAATTTATTGTAAATGCTGTTTAATTTGATGTAACTTCAAAGTCTTCAGCGGTGATAATTTTTTCTAATCCCGCTAAAGACAAAATCATTTTTACCTGGGGAGAAAAACGCCAAAAAATCAAATCAAATTTAGTGTTTTTAGCAAGCTGCGCAATTTGACATAAACCAACTAAACCACTACTGTCCATAAAGGTAGTTTGTTCAAAGTCAAGAACAATTTTTCTGACAGGAGAATTATGCTGGCGAAATTGTAAGAAGTTACGAACTAAAGTTACAGCATCTTTTTTACCGAATTTTTGCAATAATTGCTTAAAACAATTTGCCCGATGCGGGCGCAGCACCGAGCGTGGACGCCGCCGCGTGCAAGCGCGGATCCACGGTCTCGAACCCAAGCCGTATGGCGCGAACCATAAGCGGGAAGGCCATAACCGCCGTGGC
>JBCCYD010000310.1:0-7375 GCA_039190385.1 Cyanobacteria bacterium P01_F01_bin.143
AACAGGGAAAAAAGTAGCTCAAGATTTCAAAGAAACTATGAATGTCATTTTCGATGAACATCTACCTCAGTGGAACTATGTAGTCAAACCAGAATCAGTCTAACTTGGCTAAATAATTAAATCCTCATTCCTTTGAAGAAGCACAGGAACTATGGAACGATTTACTCTTGTTCCGAATCCCCTCAAAATATGAAGCCGAAACACGCTTTCTGTTTATCGGTAAAATAGGACAAAAGCATTGGTCAGCAATTACAACTTATCGAGAAGACACTATTCGTATTATTTCAGTCAGGAGATCCAGAAAAAACGAGGTAGAAATCTATGAAAGCCAATGAGCTAGATAAAAAATTTGATGACGGTCAAGAAAGCATCTTAGAGCATTTTGATTTATCAAAAGCTGAGCGTGTTAACCTTCAGCAACAAAGAGTGAACATTGACATACCCTTATGGATGATTCAGTACTTGGATCAAGAAGCATCTCGTCTAGGAATCGCCAGACAAGCAGTTATCAAAATATGGCTCGCAGATAGAATTAAAGAACAACATCTTTAAATCAATTAAATAAGTTCTCTAACGTCGGCAACTTCACCTTTTACTGCTGCCGCAACAACCATTGCGGGACTCATTAACAAAGTTCGACCAGTAGAAGAACCTTGACGACCTTTAAAATTACGATTGGAAGAAGATGCACTAATTTGAGCACCAGTTAACTTATCAGGATTCATGGCCAAACACATCGAACAACCAGGTTCACGCCATTCAAAACCCGCTTCAGTGAAAATTTTATCCAAACCTTCGGCTTCTGCTGCGACCTTAACTTGCTCGGAGCCAGGAACCACAAAAGCTTTAATACCATCACTTACATGATGTCCTTGGGCAAATTTGGCAGCTTCTTGCAAGTCACTCAATCTACCATTAGTACAACTACCAATAAAACAGACATCGATTTTCGTGCCTTTGATGGGCTGTCCTGGAGTAAGTTGCATGTATTTATATGCTTCCTCTGCTAAGGCGCGATCGCTCTGGGTTAAACTTTCGGCAACAGGAATAGCTTCGCTAATTCCAATACCCTGTCCTGGCGTAATGCCCCAAGTAATAGTTGGTTCAATATCTGCCGCCTTAAAAGTTACAACATCATCATATTCGGCATCATCATCACTGCGGATACTTGTCCACCAGGCCACAGCTTTATCCCAATCTACCCCTTGAGGGGCAAAATTACGACCTTGCAAATAATCAAAGGTAACTTGATCAGGATTCACATAACCGCAACGAGCACCACCTTCGATCGCCATATTGCAAACTGTCATCCGCTCTTCCATGCTCATCTGCTCAAAGGTCGAACCAGCAAATTCATAGGCATAACCGACACCACCTTTAACACCCAAAGTGCGAATGATATGCAATACCACATCTTTGGCATAAACGCCTGGTGCAAGTTGGCCATTAACTTCAATCTTGCGGACTTTAAGCTTGGATAAGGCCAAAGTTTGCGAAGCTAAAACATCTCTGACTTGAGAGGTACCAATGCCAAAGGCGATCGCGCCAAAGGCACCATGAGTAGAAGTATGGGAATCTCCGCAAGCGACAGTCATGCCTGGTTGAGTTAAACCTTGCTCTGGCGCAATCACATGGACAATTCCCTGATGACCCGAACCGACATTATAAAAACGAATTCCATAATCCTGGGTATTTTGCTCCAAAGCTTGCATCATCTCTTCGGCTAAGGTGTCGGCAAAAGGACGAGCTTGATCTTCTGTGGGGACAATATGATCCACTGTTGCCACAGTGCGATTAGGATACAATACCTTTAAGCCTCTTTCTCGCAGCATAGCAAAGGCTTGAGGACTAGTAACCTCGTGAATGAGATGTAGACCGATAAATAACTGAGTTTGACCAGAAGGTAATGTCCCAACTGTATGTAAATCCCAAACCTTATCAAATAAAGTTCCTTTGCTCATGAGTTGCTACGATTTCGAGTTTTAGTGTTTGTGGTATATTTTACTGTTTTTAGCTAAGAACAATAATTAAAGTAACCTTGACACTCCCACCGCGGGACGCAGGGGATTCTTCACTCAACCCAAGTTAACTAGATTAGCCAAAGACCCATCCCCGTCAGAGCTCAGTCCTGAAGCAAACACGGTCTGCCCGACCGCTAAAATATTTAAAGCTGCGTTGTAATCTCTCAAATTTAATGAGTTACAACTTGGACAAGTCCACTCCCTAACTTCAAGAGGCAGTTTGTCTATAACATGACCACATTGGTTGCAACGCTTAGAAGATGGGAACCATCTGTCAATTGCTCCAATTTTGCGCTCATGCCATTTAGCTTTATATTCTAGTTGGCGTAAAAACTCACTCCAACCGCAATCTGCTATTGCCTTAGCTAGTTTATGATTAGCCATCATGTTTTTTACTGCTAGAGTTTCAGTATAGATAGCTTGGTTTTCAATAACTAATTTTGAACTCAACTTGTGTAAAAAATCTTTGCGGCAATCAGCTATTTTGGCGTGTAGCTTTGCTAGTTTTAGCCTTGCCTTATGTCGATTATTCGAGCCTTTCTTTTTTTTAGCTAGCCTACGCTGCAAGGTTTTAAGTCTAGCTTGGTATTTTTGATAGTTTTTGGGGTTCCCAGAAGCGAAACCATTTGAGCAAACAACGACATCTTTGATACCTAAATCAATCCCGATTTCTTCTTTTCCTGGTTCCCATTGTTCTAATTCTTCTTCCACCAAGAATGAGACAAAATATCTATTACTTGGGTCTTTAGAAATAGTTACTGACTTGGGTTCTCCAGTGAAGTATCTACTCCATCTGATTTTTAGTGGCTGCGACATTTTTGCTAAGGTTAATTTTCCCTCAACCCACTTAAAAGCATTAGGCGCATAATGGGCTGACTGTCGATTACTCTTTTTCTTGAACTTGGGATACTTAGCTTTACCCTTGAAGAAGTTTTGAAAAGCTGTGTTTAAATGTCTCAAACCTTGCTGTAATGGAACAGAAGAAACATCTTTTAACCAGAATTTTTCAGGATCTTTCTTCAACTTAGTTAAAGCATTAGAAGTATCTGCATAGCTGAGAGATACATTATCCTGGTAGTAACTATTTGTTCTAAGAGCTAATGCCCAGTTGTAAATGTAGCGAGTACAACCAAAAGTCTG
The DNA here is from genome assembly GCA_039190385.1 of Cyanobacteria bacterium P01_F01_bin.143. GTDB lineage: Bacteria > Cyanobacteriota > Cyanobacteriia > Cyanobacteriales > Xenococcaceae > Xenococcus. The sequence continues at coordinate 3,162 of JBCCYD010000310.1, forward strand.
CGCTAATTCTAATCGCTGCGCCGAAGTCGGGTAAAATCTGTACTTAAATCCTCTAAGCTGTTTCATGGTTGAAATTTACCACTGCTAAGGTACTCTTGTAAAGTAAAAACTCTAACCAAAATTCATCCTATCGGCATAGCCGTAGGTCTTCTTTTGGAATAGAGATAAATTAGCAATTAGTCATTAGCCATTAGCTATTACTGTTAAAGACCTAAGGTGAAGTAGAAAGTTGCTCCCCGGTTTTCCTCTGCTTGAGCCCAAACTCGTCCATTATGACGATGAATAATACTTTGGACAATGGCTAAGCCAATGCCCGTTCCCGGAAACTTCTTGGCATTATCTAGGCGATAAAACGGCGTAAATAATTTTTCCGCTCCGGTGGAATTAAAACCAATACCATTATCGCGAATAAAATAGACTAACTTGCGATAAACCGAACGAATACGATTTCTTTGATGAAGGTTATCAATTGCTTCTAAATCTATTTTAGCTAGACTTTCCCGAACTTCTGCGGGATTGGAATCGATAACCCCCAATTCGATCTGCGATTCTGATTGATCACCTGTATACTTCCAAGCATTGTGTAGTAAATTCTCGATCGCATGACTTAAAAGATTTTGATCCGCGATCGCAATTACACTTGGTTGAATCGTAATTTTGACCTCCTTGAAGGGTTGCTCTTGCTGAAATTGCTTAACAATTTTTTGAGCCAAATTACTAACATTGACTGGAGTGACATTGAGATCTTGTTGTTTAACTTGAGACAACAGCATGAGATCATCAATAATTTGTTCCATGCGATCGCCAGCTTCACAAATATGCTCGATGTAAAATTTTTCTTTGTCATTTACTTCTCGTCCTGGTAACTCATATTGTCGTTTCAGAAGCGAACTCATTCCCTTAATCACTGTTAGCGGATTGCGTAAATCGTGGGAAACCATGTAACTAAAAGCTTTTAGCTCTTTGTTTAAAGCCTCTAGTTGGGCTTGTTTGGTTTTTAACTGCTCTTCAATCAACTTACGTTCAATGGCGTAGCGAAGTGCATGAACGAGAGTTTCTCCATTAACTTTTCCCTTAACTAAATAATCCTGAGCTCCTTGCCTCATCGCTTGAATTGCCAATTCTTCGTCATTTATCCCAGAGAGAATTACAATCGGGGTTTCCCAGGAATGTTCTTTTAGAGTTTTTAGGGTTTCAAGTCCTCGGCTATCGGGCAAAGAAAGATCAAGTAAAATCACATCAAAAGAATTTTGAGCCAACAACGCAATTGCTTGAGCTAAATATTCAACATGATTTAAATAAAATATATACGTCTTGGCAGTTTTGAATTGCTCTTGAATCAAAAAAGCATCTCCAGGATTATCTTCAACCAACAAGACATTAAATACTTGTTCCATCATTAAGCTTGGTTTAGCTATTACTCATTAATTTAGGTGGCAACTGTACTAGATTAAGCCAGAATTTTTCAATATCTTGCATGGCATTACTAAAATCCTCAAAGTTAAAGGGTTTAGTCACAAAACAACTACCAAACAGTTCATAGGATTTTAGGATATCTTGCTCGGATTTGGAAGAAGAGAGAATGATTACCGGAATAGTTTTGAAGTCGGGACTCGTTTTGATTTCCTGGAGAACTTCAAACCCATGTTTTCTAGGTAAATTCAAATCCAATAATATCAAATCTGGACGAGATACATTTTGGTATTTTCCTATTTTTTGAAGATAATCCAAAGCAGCTTCCCCATTATCAACATGGGATAAATCATAATTTGATGAACTATTTTCTAGGGCATTTTTAATAATATAAACATCGCCTGGATTATCTTCGCAAATTAATATTTTAATAAAATTTTGATTTGTTGTATTGAGATTCATCTAATGTAAAAAAATAAGTTTTTTTTGTATTATTCAAGCTTAGGATATTTTTCCTTAATTGTTTGAGTGTTGGTCATTTTTGATAGGAAAAGTAAAGTAGAAAGTTGCCCCCTGGGATAATTCCGATTCTACCCAAATTTTTCCTCCATGACGCTCCATAATCTTCTGACAAATGGCCAAACCCGTTCCTGTCCCTGGATATTCTTGTCTGGTATGAAGACGTTGAAAAATTTGAAAAATGCGATCGCGATGTTTGGGGTCGATACCAATACCATTATCTTTGACCCAAAATAGATATTGTTCTAGCTCTGGGGTCACGCCTATTTCAATTCTGGGTGATGCTTCGCCGCGATACTTAATGGCATTGGCAATGAGATTTTGCCAGAGTTGAATTAATAGAGTGGGATTGCCGACAATTGGCGGTAAATGTTCTCGGCTAATTTGCGTGTTAGTTTCTTGAATTGCTAATTGCAAGTTAGATAAAGCCCGATCTAGGATTTCTTCAGTGTTGACCAATTCCAATCTTTGTTTGCTATTGCCAACCCGCGAATAGGCAAGAAGATCATTGATCAATTCTTCCATGCGTGTTGCCCCATCAACAGCAAAGCCAATTATTTGATCGGCATCGGCATCTAATTTTCCTGAATATTTTTGCCCTAATAACTGAGTAAAGCTGGTTACCATTCGCAGAGGTTCGCGTAGATCATGGGAAACAATATAGGCAAATTGTTCTAATTCTTTGTTGGAGCGAGTTAATTCTTGATTTAGTTTGACTAGTTGGCGATTGACTAATTCTAATTCTTGGGTGCGATCGCGTACCTTGGTTTCTAAATCTGCTTTGGATTCGGCTAAGGCATGATTGGTTTGTTGTAGTTGTTCAAATAGAATTGCTTGTTTAATCGCGATCTCCACTTGGGTCGCTATTTTTTGCAGAAAATCAACCTCTAATGATTTCCATTGTCTAGTTTTAGAACATTCATGGGCAATTATTAATCCCCAAAGTTCTGTCTGGGGTGCTGAATTATCTTGGGTCTCTAGGCTTAATAAAATAGGAACAACCAAATTTGACTGAATTTGATATTGCTCTAGAAACTCGACATGGCAAGGGGTTAAATCACCACGATGAATATCTTCTACACTGGTTACTCGGCCATTGCGGTATTTTTCAAGCCAACTTTCTTTGAAACAGGGATCGGCAATGAGACTTCCCACAATTGACCATTGGGATTGACTGACGGATTCTACCATGACAATGCCACTCCAATCTTCATTAAAGCGATAGATCATCACGCGATCGGAATCCAACCAAGGTCGAACTTCGGCGACGGTTGTGTGGAGAATTTGCTCTAGATTTAAAGACTGACGAATACGCAGAGCTATCTTGGCCAGAATTTCTGAGAATTCCATTATTTCAGTCCATCTTTACTATTTTTCATCATATACTTTGTTGTTTATTAGTGTTAGTGATCTCTAGTGTTAGTGATCTTATATCGATAATTAGTAAAAAGAAAAATATCTTCTATCAAATTAATTCCAAACTAGGGAAAAACCCGCTCCAAGCTCTCCCTGCCAAATGTACCAAGATATAGCTCCATCGCATCAATTGGTTCTTGTGCTTCAATTAAATCAAGTTTAAAAACTTTTTTGTCTTTATCTTTAAGCGTACTTGGTATATTCCTCTCCATTTTATTTTTGATATCATCAATACTCAAGTTACTATGCCTATTTATTGTATCTTGAAGAAAACTTCGTACTTCATTAAAATGACTCAATTTTATTGTTTCTAGAAGCCAAGGTTCAAATAATTGAACAATACTATCTATACCAATCGGAAAAGAACTTGAACCGATATTAGCAGTCCATAATTTTATTTTCATAAATCCTTTAGTACTGATTCCAATTAAAATAGCTTTCCACCATATATTGGATAATCCTAATCCTTCTATTTTTATACTACCTGAAGTAATTAGGCTGTCTAGGAAAAGAACGATGATGAAAGCAAATACGCCATAAATCATTCCATAAATGTGTAGAGGAAACTTTTTCCCAAAACTCCTCAACTCCCCAACTCCCCAACTTCCCAACCTTCCAAAATCCAAAATTCAAAATTCAAAATCCCACCCCTCATCCTCTTTTGGGAGCGGCGATCGGAAATCCACTAACGCAGAAGATCGTTCAGCAGGCGATCACGTCCACTGACCCTAGTTTTCTTGCCGATCATCGGGTGTATGATCAGGTAATTTTTCCGGGTGCAGCCTATATGGAGATGGCCTTAGCAGCAGGGGCAGTGATGCTAAAGACAAGTGCGATTCAGCTTCAATCGATGGCACTTGAAAAAT
>JBCCYD010000311.1:0-7366 GCA_039190385.1 Cyanobacteria bacterium P01_F01_bin.143
ATCGCTTCTAATAATGCTGCTTTTTTATCTATATATCTAATATCTCTTGTTGAAATAAGTTTGTCATCGCGAAGATTACTTGTCTTTTGCCCTTATTTTTGTGAGTTTCAGATTAAATATAGTCTGCATTTGTAAAGACGATATAAAGTAACATTGTCATAGTGACAAGAAAATACAATGAATAAAAAAGCAGCATTATTAGAAGCGATCGCAGGAAAAAACCGTGGTTTATTAGCTAGTGAGGTTGACAATGCACAAGTTCTTTCCGCTATTCAGCAACTAGAAGACACCAACCCAACACCAAAACCCTTAGAAGCCAAGGAATTACTAGAAGGAGATTGGCGCTTACTTTATACGACTAGTAAATCAATATTAGGTTTAGACCGTTTTCCTTTGTTTAAACTAGGACAAATTTACCAATCGATTCGCATTGCCGAAGCGAAAATCTACAATATTGCCGAAATTATGGGAATGCCCTTTACAGAAGGAATTTTCAGTATTGCAGGTAGATTTGAGCCAACTTCAGCAAAAAGAGTTAATGTTGTTTTTGAGCGCTCTATTATTGGTTTACAACGTTTCATGGGTTATAAATCTCCTCGTAAATTTATTGAGCAACTCGAAACGGGAAAAAAGTTTTTACCGCTAGATTTTGGCATTGAGAACCGCGATCGAGATCGCCAATCTTGGTTAGATATTACTTATTTGGATGAAGATATGCGATTAGGCAGAGGAAATGAAGGAAATGTATTTGTGTTGACCAAAGAAAATTTTGAGTAGAGATTAGAGAAATTCCAAACAATACATTTTTATAATAATTGTTAACATTTTTGATAAATTCAAACATATTTTAACAAGGAAGTAACAGCTAGCTTACAAACAACTACAATTTCCGCAATAGCTTCTAGGGTTCCGATTTAAGATGAAATGCTTAAGTGACTGGTCCGAGAGAAGCAGGCTACTAGCAAAGTTTTTAGACCAGTTTTAATTTTAGTAGCTACACGGCGGGATAAAAGCCCGGGAGGTTCTGGCGTTTTGCATCGAAGCGTCGGACTCCTGGGCTTATTGTATTTTGAACATATATACAGGAAAAATTTCATGAGCGAGTTACCCTTTCAACCCCCAAATGGAAATTCCAGTGAAGCCCAACGGGCATTAGAGAAAGAAAGTCGGCTACCCTTAACGGGATGGCAACAAGAAGTAGATCGCGGATTGGAATTTGGCTTAGAAGCCGCAGACAGTATTAAAGATCGCAGTATTCCCACATTTTCACGAGGGGAACTCCCTCATTATGCAGGTATTAATACTTTTCTCAAAGCTCCTTATATAGAAGATGTCAGGAAAGTAGGCGAATATGATGTGGCGATCATGGGAGTGCCCCACGACTCGGGGACAACCTATCGGCCTGGTACTCGTTTTGGTCCTCAAGGGATTCGTCGGATTTCCGCTCTTTATACTCCCTATAATTTCGAGCTGGGAATTGATTTACGCGAACAAATTACGCTTTGTGATGTGGGGGATGTCTTTACGATTCCCGCTAATAATGAAAAATCCTTTGATCAGATTTCTAAAGGGGTAGCTCATGTTTTTAGTTCAGGGGCTTTTCCGATTATTTTAGGTGGTGATCATTCCATTGGTTTTCCTACAGTGAGAGGGATTTGCCGTCATTTAGGAGATAAAAAAGTAGGGATTATTCATTTTGATCGCCATGCCGACACGCAAGAAACAGATTTAGATGAAAGGATGCATACTTGTCCTTGGTTTCATGCGACTAATATGAAAAATGCGCCAGCGAAAAATTTGGTGCAACTAGGCATTGGTGGTTGGCAAGTGCCGCGCCAGGGAGTCAAAGTTTGTCGAGAAAGAGCGACTAATATTTTGACAGTGACAGATATTACCGAAATGGGTTTGGATGCGGCTGCTGATTTCGCGATCGCAAAAGCTACTGATGGTACTGATTGTGTCTATATAAGTTTTGATATCGATTGCATCGATGCTGGCTTTGTTCCTGGTACTGGCTGGCCTGAGCCTGGCGGCTTATTACCTCGCGAAGCACTTTATTTACTGAAAAAAATTATTCAGAATACTACTCTTTGTGGATTAGAAGTCGTAGAAGTTTCTCCACCCTATGACATTAGTGATATTACAGCTTTAATGGCAACTCGGGTAATCTGTGACGCGATGGCTCATTTGGTACTTTCGGGACAATTACCACGTAATACAAAACCTAATTTTATTCAGGCTGAAGGTCAGGTTGTTGATGAACCGTGGGAATAAGAATGCAGAGGAGCGGGGGAGCAGAGGAGGCGGAGGAAGTCTTGTTTTAGGGGTTAGGGCAAATGGTAGAAAATCGAGCATTACATAAGATGAATCCGCAAACTCGATTTAGTAATCGCGCGGAGGACTATGCCAAATATCGTCCTAGCTATGCTTCCGAAGCAATTGACTGTATTTTGGAGGGAATTAAAGAAGAAGATCAATTAATAGCTGCTGATATTGGTGCAGGGACGGGGATTTCCTCTCGTTTATTAGCTGATAGAGGAATGAGGGTGTTCGCGATCGAGCCTAATGTCACCATGAGACAAGTAGCAGAAGCACATTCTTTAGTCGAATTTCGTGATGGTAGTGCAGAAGCAACCAGATTACCTGATAAATCAGTTGACTTAATCACTTGTTTTCAAGCTTTTCACTGGTTTAAATTTGAACCTACCTTACAAGAATTTGCTCGTATTCTTAAGCCCACAGGAAAAATTGCTTTATTGTGGAACGATCGCGATATTGAGGGAAATGATCAATTTACTATTGAGCATAATTCTGCGATCGTTCAAGCAGCGAGCAAAAGTCCGATCCTTTCCCGTTTAGGAGGAAACAGCAACCTATTTATTAATTCCCTATTTCCTGATGTAACTCATTATCTTTTTCCCTATCAACAAGCCTTAACGAAGGAGGCGCTTATTGGTTTAGCCCTAAGTGCTTCCTATATTCCGAAAGCAGGAGATCAGCATAAACAACTAATCGATGATTTAACCAAATTACACCAAAAATATTCCAATGCTCAAGACTTAGTTTTTCTACACTACCAAACCAGTCTTTATTTAACCAAATTAGCTTCTTCTAACAACTAGAAATGCTTAATGATTAATGGTCAATGCTTAATGGTTAATGGTCAATGCTTAATGTTTAATGGTCAATGTTTAATGTTTAATGTTCAATGCTCAATGATAAATGTATAAACTCTACAACTTCCCGCTTTCTGGCAATGCCTACAAAGTTCGCCTATTATTAACTCAATTACAAGTTCCTTTTGAATTAATAGAAGTAAACTTGCTTAAAAGAGAAAATAGAACTGAAGAATTTTTACAAAAAAATCCCAACGGAAAAATTCCTGTACTAGAAATTAATCCTAATAGATTCATTTCTGAATCAAATGCAATTTTATATTATCTAAGTCAGGATACAGAATATTTTCCCCAAGAAAAATATCAACAAGCTCAAGTAATGCAATGGCTATCCTTTGAACAATATAGTCATGAACCAAATATTGCCACACTTCGGTTTTGGATTGGCGTTCTCAAACAAACAGAAAAATATCAAGAACAAATAGCCCAGAAAAAACCATTGGGCTATGCAGCTTTAAATGTTATGGAACAACATCTTAAAGACCATGATTATTTTGTCGCAGATAAATATACGATCGCGGATATTGGTCTTTATGCCTATACTCATGTCGCCGAGGAAGGAGATTTCGATTTAACCAAATTTCCCGCGATTTTAGCTTGGATGCAAAGAATTAAAGCTCAACCCAGACATATTCTAATAACTGACAACTATTAAACAAAAGAAAAATGCATGAAACTGATATGACCAAGTCTTTAATCTTGACGATTAAAGATTGGTATGAATCTCAACCAGAAACTCCAAAGATAGAGAAAGTTCATTTAATTGTTGGCCAATTTACCTGCGTTGAACCTGTTAGTTTACAATTCGCTTTTGAAGTGCAAACTCGCAATACTTTCCTCGCAGATGTGGAATTAGTAATTAAAGATATTCCTTTAATCGCTTTTTGTCATAGTTGTCAACAGGAATATCAACCAGAAATCGGACTGCAATATAGTTGTCCCGATTGTAAATCACCGATGGAAGATATTCGCTCTGGTCGAGAACTAAAAATCGATCGCATTGAATATTCTTCTTTACAGGCAAATACCATTGAAATTTAGGCGAATAGCCATTAAATCCCATTAGACGAATGCCATTAAATCTCATTGGGCGAATGCCATTAAATTCCATTGGGCGAATGCCATTCGCCCCTACTGATGATAACTGATAACTGATAACTGTTAACTGTTAACTGAAAAAGATGCACCAAACATTTGACGCTGCTTTAGAAATAAATCTTCTCCATGCCAATCAAAAAGGCGCAGATCATAATCGTGCCCGTTTCAATCGCTGGGGAATTACCTGTCTCAATCTTATGAGTAGTCCTGGCGCAGGCAAAACTGTTCTGCTTGAACAAACCTTAGCGGCCTTAAAGGATAAGTTCAAAATGGCAGTAATTGAAGGAGATATGACCACCGAATTGGATGCCGATCGCCTGCGCCAATATGGCGTTCCTATTATTCCGATTAATACGGGGCGTTCTTGTCATCTCGACTCCAAGATGGTTGCAGGCGGCATCCATACTTTAGAACATCAATATAATCCCCAGGATTTAGACTTAGTTCTAGTGGAAAATGTCGGGAACTTGGTTTGTCCTGCCGAATTTGAAGTAGGAGAACATGCCAAAGTTGCTTTACTCAGTGTCACAGAAGGAGAAGACAAACCTCTCAAGTATCCTGTGATGTTCCAAGAGGCTGATTGTTTGTTGATTACCAAAACTGATTTAGCACCTTATTTAGATGTTGATCTAGATCTCATTGCAGCTAATGTGCGGCAAATGAATCCTGAAGTGAATATTATTTATCTATCAGCTAAAACACAGATTGGTTTGAAACAATGGTTTGATTGGGTTAGCAAACTGATTAAACAGAATTGTAATCAACAATTAGCAATGCGGGTTTAACTATAAAAAGAACTAAATAGTTCTTAGAATTTCGAGAGCTTAAGAGAATAACTTGACAGCTCTCAAATTATTTTAGTGAATTTATTAATTGTCTAATTTGTAAAGATAAATTTTCGAAAAAGTAAACTTGAAAACTTAAAATACAGAGTTTTCTAATTTAATCAAAATTAATGTTAATAAGGATGAAGCTCCCTGGTAAACTAGAAACCGAAAGATTGATTATTAGACCTTGAAGTAACTATTAGAAAATATTCATAACCTAGATTATTGAGTCTTTATTTATTGTTAATCATCGATTAATTACCATGAAACGTAGAAAATTATTATCATTACTAACCGTATTTTGTATGAGTTTGGTTTTAACTATTAGTTGTGCCCAAACTCCCCAATCAACTACAGATAGTCCCGAAATAGCAGTTAGTTCTGATGCTCCACCAATAGTTATTGGCTATAGTAATTGGCCTGGTTGGTGGCCTTGGGCGATCGCGGAATCCGAAGGTTTATTTGCTAAAAATGGTGCCAATGTCGAGCTAAAATGGTTTGACGGCTATTTAGCATCGATGGAAGCTTTTGCCGCAGGGCAACTTGATGGTAATTGTCAAACTCTTAACGATACGATTTCTTTTGCCGAGAGTGCGGTTAATGGAGAAGTCGCTGTTTTAGTCAATGATAATTCGGCAGGAAATGACAAAATTATTGTCACGCAAGATATTAATAAAGTCGAAGATCTTAAAGGCAAAAAAGTTGCAGTAGAAGAAGGAGTGGTAGACGATTTTCTCCTCACTTTGGCATTAGAAGATAAAGGAATGTCTCGCAGTGATGTCGAAATAGTTAATCTAGAAACAGGTGCTGCCGCAGCCGCTTTTGCCTCAGGACAAACTGATGCTGTTGGCGCTTTCCCTCCATTTTGGTTAACCGCATTAAAACGTGAAGGATCTAAAGAATTAATCTCTTCCAAAGACTTTCCTGGAGCAATTCCTGATCTTTTGGTAGTTAGTCAAAAAGTGATTGATGAGCAACCAGAGCAAGTTCAAGCTTTAGTTAATACCTGGTTTGATATTCTTGAATTTATGGAGAAAAATCCGGAAAAATCTGATGAAATTATGGCCAAAAGAGCTGATGTAACCGTAGAAGATTTACAGCTCTTAAAAGATGGGACTAAAATATTTACTCTTGAAGAAAATCTAGAAGCTTTTAGTGATGGAGATAATATGAAACATATGCCTTTTGCTGCTAAGAGAATGAGTAAATTCATGTTAGATGTTGGCTTTATTGAATCGGAACCAGATTTAACTAAAATTTTGGATGATCAATTTGTCAAAGCATACGCTAGTTCAGTGAACAGTGAACAGTGAACAGTAAACATTGACCATTAAGCATTGAACATTTAGGAGGGATTTAGGAGTTTGATGATGTACTTTTACTTCTGACTCCTTCCTCTTTTTTGTTACTTTTGAACTTCTCTAATGAAAATTAAACTCAAACAAGAATCTCCAAGGCAGAAAATATCTGGAATTGAGCCAACAATTTTTTGGCGAATTGCGGAAGATATTCCTCGGTCTTTGTCTTGGGTGATGATGGCTTTTTCTATCTTAATTCCTTTGTTCTGTTGGTTTCTTTTTGCTACTTATTCGGGTATTAATGAAACATTTTTACCTGCTCCATCAGATGTCACAGATGCCTTAGTAAGATTATGGGAGAAAGGTTTTTTAACTAAAGATATTGCCGCAAGTTTTACTAGAGTAACTATTGGTTTTTTGTTATCTGCTGCGGTTGCAGTTCCTTTGGGAATTATGATGGGTTCTTTTGCTAGCATTAGAGCTTTATTTGAACCAATTGTGGGGATTATTCGCTATATGCCGGCTCCTGCTTTTATTCCTCTATTAATTATTTATTTAGGCATAGATGAAGCCCCAAAAATCGCTTTAATTTTTATTGGTACATTATTTTTTAATCTGCTCATGATTATGGATGCGGTTAAATTTATTCCCAAAGATTTAATCGAAACAACCTATACTTTGGGTGGCTCTCGCTGGCAAGTTTTAGCGCAGGTTATTATGCCATGTATTGTCCCTAATATTCTTGATGCTTTTCGGATTAATATTGCTGCTTCTTGGAATTTAGTCGTTGTCGCTGAGCTATTAGCAGCTTCGGAGGGTTTAGGCAAAAGAATTTTGTTGGCTCAAAAGTTTTTAAAAACTGATGAAATTTTTGCTTGCTTAATTGTCTTGGGTTTAATTGGTTTTGCCCTAGACTTATTTTTCCGTTTATTACTTAGACTAAGTTGCAAATGGGCCTTTGATTAAG
>JBCCYD010000312.1:0-7363 GCA_039190385.1 Cyanobacteria bacterium P01_F01_bin.143
GGGGCGGGCGTAGCGCACCAGCAGGGGGTTTGGGGGACTGGTCCCCCAATAGAAATCATGGATTCCAATGAATATCTACAAAGCAGAAGTATTTATTTGAAAGATTAACGAATGTAATGCGATCTCGAAGAGATCCGCTTCGCGGGCCGCGCAGTGCTAGCCTTCTGCTGATCGCGATAAACTCACTTTTGAATTTGACAAGCCAGAAGTATAAAATCCCGTAGGGGCGAACGGCCGTTCGCCCCGACACAACATTAAAGAACTGAAATAATATTAGAATGTCATATTTTGAATCTGAAACTCCTAACTCCTGGCTTCTGGCTCCTGATATGCGGAGCGGTATCCTTTAGGACTCCTTTGTCTCAAAACTCCAGTTTTCTATCTGGACGCAGTCTAGACCAACTATTACAAGGGGATATCGCTTTCTGCAAACAGTTGAGTTAAATCTTTCTTCATTAAATTGTCCTCTCCCAAAATAGCTAGACAACGTTTAGCAAATTCATTATCTTTCCTAATCTTGTCTACTAGAAAATCTTTCACAGAATTTTCGGTGATTCCTTTAGGCGCATACAAATTGGCAACTTCCTCAGCAGAGCGCACTAGGTCAAGCTCTTTTTGTCGCACTTCGTCTTCGTAGACCACTTCTTTGCTCATCCATTCCCATTCAACCCGCTGAATCCAGAGTTTTTCTCCTGAATAAATAGAATTGATGTTAATCGTTAGATCATCAGTTAGATACCAGTAAGTTTGCGGATCATCATACATGTTCCCGTACATGCTGTTGGGTAAGGTAATATGATTCCCTGAAAAAGTGCGGATATTGACATTAGCATTTTCAGTTGTTCGATAAGCTAATTTTAATCGTAAATAAAGTCCTTCTTTTTCATACTTGTCTTTGCGAGGCAAAAGATTATGAAAGCTGATCGCAGCACCCGCTTCAAAAACCTCAATTAACCCTTGTCCGTGATCTAAATACCAGTTATCACCGTGAATAGCCGCCTCACCAGCCCAAGCTATGCCACTTTGACCTAGGATATCGTGTTCTTCGGCAAAATGAGGGCGTGGCATGATCGTTTTTCGGACAGAGGGAAAAAATTCTCGTTTAAATTCCATTTACCACCTGATTAAATTCCTTAACCTCACCTATACCATATCTAGAGAGCTAACTGAGGATAATATTTCTCGTTCCTCATTTATGAGATAATCCTTAGAGGATATTTTAAGATTTGTTATATTTTATTAAGGCAATGAGCGAACCAGGCACAGAAAAAACGCAAAAAGAACTAGGCACAGAAAAAACACTAGCCGAACAAGCGCCTTCTAGCTATGAATGTCGTGCTTGTGGTTATGTTTACGAACCAGCCAAAGGTGATAATCAAGGCAGAATTGATCCTGGTACTTTGTTTGGCGATCTCCCAAAAAGTTGGCGTTGTCCAATTTGTGCAGTCCCAACCTCTCAATTTATTGATATAGGAGCAACGGGTACTCCTTCAGGGTTTGCGGAGAATTTGAATTATGGTTTTGGGGTCAATCGGATGACTCCTGGACAAAAAAACATCCTGATTTTTGGAGCCCTGGGTTTAGGATTTTTATTTTTTCTGAGCTTATACGGTCTTAACTAATCCACATTTTTTGATAAAAACAAGTATATGAATCTATTGAGACAAAAACTCAAACAAATAGCAATTTTTGCCGTTGTCAGCCTATTTTGCATTAGCTGTAGTCAACTTCCTCCTACTGCTACTAATCCTTGGACAATATTGACCTTACCTACTGAAGCAATTCTTGCGGATATCGCTTTTACTGATGATCCGAATCATGGTTGGTTAGTCGGGACACAAGCGGCTTTATTTGAAACCACAGATGGTGGAAATAGTTGGCAAGAAAAAGTTATTGATTTCGGCAGCGAAAAAGTGTCCTTTAGCGGCATTAGTTTCTTTGGCGATGAAGGTTGGATTGTCGGGAAAACTTCTGTGCTATTGCATACTGACGATGGCGGAGCAAATTGGTCACGAATTGCTCTTAGTAGTAAGTTACCAGGAAGCCCTGATGGTATTATTGCTCTAGCAGCCAATTCTGCGGAGATGGTTACAGATTTAGGTGCTATCTACGAGACTACGGATGGTGGTCAGAATTGGAAAGCTTTAGTAGAAGGTGCTGTCGGCGTAGCTCGTAATATTGAACGATCTGCCGATGGTAGGTATGTTGCTGTTTCGGCAAATGGTAATTTCTACTCGACTTGGAAACCTGGTCAAACTGAATGGACACCCCATAATCGTAATTCTTCTCGCAGATTACAGAATATGGGCTTTAGCCTAGATGGTGATCTATGGTTGTTGGCCCGTGGCGGCGTGATCCAATTTAGTCAGACAGGAGAAGAAGGAGAATGGAGTGAAGCTATCTATCCTGAATTTTCTGCTAGTTGGGGACTATTAGATATTGGTTTTCCGACCAGTGATGAGGTTTGGGTTGCTGGTGGCAGTGGCGAATTACTATACAGTCCCGATAGGGGCGAAACTTGGCAAAAAGATCGTGAAGTAGAAGATGCTCCTTCTAATCTTTATAAGGTGATCTTCCAATCTCCTGAGCAAGGATTTGTTTTGGGGGAAAGGGGCGTTTTGCTGAAATATGAACCAAGTTCTGATGCAGCTTGAATTATCTCTCATAACTCATGAGAGAATTATGTAAACTATGGTAAACAACTTTTAAGAAAGGAGAAGACTCGATTATGGCAGGTACTACTGGAGAAAGGCCATTTTCCGATATTATAACCAGTGTTCGCTACTGGGTAATTCACGGGGTTACTATTCCGATGTTATTTCTTGCGGGATGGTTATTTGTCAGCACAGGCTTGGCTTATGATGCTTTTGGTACTCCCCGTCCCAATGAATATTACACGCAATTTCGTGTAGAGTTACCAATTATTAGCGATCGCTTTGAGGCGAAAAGTCAAATTACAGAATTTAACAAGTAGAAACAATTACAAAGTACATAGTGAAGGTAAATAGATATGACAAGTCAAACTCCTAATCAACCAGTCTCTTATCCAATTTTTACGGTGAGATGGATAGCTATTCATACATTAGCTGTACCCTCTGTTTTCTTTTTAGGTGCGATCGCGTCTATGCAATTTATTCAAAGATAGGTGAAACAACAATGGATAGAAATGAAAACCCTAACAGACAACCAGTAGAGCTCAACAGAACTTCTCTTTATTTGGGATTACTTCTAATTGCAGTTCTTGGTATCTTGTTCTCTAGTTATTTCTTTAACTAAAAGAGCTTAATTATTTAATTTATTCAAAGCAAGTAAGTAGGAGGAAAACAATGTTTCAAAATGGAAGAATTCCCCTGTGGATCGTCGCGACTGTCGCTGGCCTGGGTGTTATCGTCGTTGTCGGTACATTTTTCTATGGGGCTTACGTTGGGGTAGGTTCTGCCATGTAACCTGAAATATTACAAGCAAAAAATAACCGTCTGTTTCTTGTTAACAGGCGGTATTTTTTTAGGTATAAAATGCCTTTAACGGCGATCTTTATCCCGCCAGGGGAATCGTGAAAACAGCCGATGGCAAAATAATCCTTACCGCTTACTCTAATCAAGAGACAACAACTCGTAATCTAGAAAAATCATTAGGTTGTAGCTAAATTTAATGATAAAAATCCAACTATATACTTTTATAAAAATTTAAGTTTATTGATTAATAAAAAATACTACATTAAGAATGTTACTCCGTATATTTACTGAAAATACAGAGATCATTTTTGATGCTTTTGGCTCTATAACTATGATTAAATTATTCTCTACTGTCACAACTTCTAGTTTTCTAGCTGTGGGTTTTGTAATCCCTGTTGCGGCGCAAGTGATACCTGATGGGACTACTTCGACTACTGTTGATGTCGATGGCACGATTAACAACGGCGATCGCGCAGGGGGTAATTTATTTCATAGTTTCACCGAATTTTCGGTTCCCACTAGCGGACAGGCGTTTTTTAACAATTCAGTAGATATTGTCAATATTTTCTCGCGGGTTACAGGAGGTAATCTTTCTAATATCGATGGAATATTGGGAGCAAATGGCACGGCGAATTTATTTTTGATTAATCCTGCGGGAATTATTTTTGGAGAAAATGCCAGTCTAAGTATTGGCGGTTCTTTTTATGGGACTAGTGCTGATAGAATTGTTTTCCCTGAAGGAGAATTTAGTGCTACAGATTTAGCTAATCCACCTTTGATTACGATCAATGCGCCTCTTGGTTTGGGGATTCGGGATAATCCAGGAGATATTACTGCCAATGGTGTTGGGTTATTTGTTAACGAAAGTGAAACTATTTCTTTAATTGGCGGCAATGTCAACATCCAGAATGGAGGAATTGTTTTTGCCCCAGGAGGAAGAGTTGAGTTAGGCGGATTAACTGAAGTTGGAACAGTTAGCTTTAACGAGAATGGTAGTCTGACTTTTCCTGGAAATATTGTTAGAGGAGATGTTTCTGTTACTGAAGGTTCTCTGATTGCTGTATCTTCTGGTGATGGTGGTTCAATTAGTATTAATGCAAGCAATTTAGAAATATCTTCTGGTAGTAACTTTTTTGCTGGTATTTTTATAGATTCTGGTTCTACAGATGTTCAAGCTGGAGATGTAATTATTAATCTTACAGAAGATTTAGTGATTGATGGGATAGGGAGTGAAAATATCACAACTATTACTAATACAAATTTAGCAACAGGTAATGCAGGAAATATAGAAATTAATGCCAGAAATGTAACTTTCAGCAATGGAGGTAATATTACCAGTAATAATAATGGACAAGGAAATATTGGAGATATAATTATCAACGCTACAGGAAATATTTCATTAGACGGAACTCAAAATAGTTTAACAAGTGGAATTGCTAACTTTGTACTTGAAGAAGCAACAGGAGACGTAGGAAAAATTGAGATTACAGCACAAAATCTTAGCATAACTAATGGTGCTAACATTCAAAGTTTAGTTGATGGTAATGCTAATGCTGGAGATATTAGTATCAACGTTGCTGATACAATTATTGTCGATGGCTTTAGTATTGTTGATAATTCTGGAGACAACAGTGTATTACCTAGTGTAATTTCCAGTGGCATTACTAATAATGGAAATGGAGACTCAGGAAATATTAATATCAATACTCAGAATCTTTTCTTATCCCGTAATGGATCAGTTAGTGGCTCAATTATTGGCATAGGAAATAGCGGCGATATTAATATTAATGCTGATATTATTACTATTGGAGAACAAGGTAATACCGCAATTTCTCCTAGTTCTATTCGTAGTGATGTTTTAGGTAATCCAACTTTAGACGCTAATGCTGGAAATATAACAATTAATACTCGTTCTCTATCTATTAGTGATGGAAGCAGAGTTAGTGCTGATGTTACAGGTTTAGGTAACGGAGGAAATATTACAATTAATGCGACGGAAAGTATCTCTGTAGAGGGAATAGAAAGAATAAACAATGTTGAAATCATCAGCGAGATAAGTAGTGATATCTTAGATGGGTCTTTTGGTAATGCTGGCGACCTAATGATCAATACATCCAATCTTTCTGTTTCTAATGGTGCTGAGATCTCTTCAGATATTTCAGGAACAGGAAATAGTGGAAATATTGAAATTAATACCACGGATCTTTCTCTTACTGATATTGGTTTAATTTCTGCAAGAATTTTGATAGGAGGACAAGGAGAAGCAGGTTCTTTAAATATTAATGCTACTGGTTCAATAGAAATTTTAGGATTAAGTGGTATTAACGCAAATCTCAGTGAAGATGCTATTGGTATTGGAGGTGATTTATTCCTGCAAGCAGAAAATCTAACTCTCTCAGGTGGTTCACAAATTAGCGCTTCTACTTCAGGAGCAGGAAATGCGGGTTCTGTAACAATTAGTGTCAATGAAACTATTGAATTGATTGGTCAATCAGAATTAGGGCGTAGCGGTTTATTTGCTAATGCTACTATTAGCAATGGTAATGGTGGAGATCTTAATGTATTCACTGATAGTTTAATACTCCGCGATGGAGCAACTGTTCAAGCCAGCAACTTCCAAAGCTTAGGTTTATCTCAACCAGGTTCAGGGAATTCAGGCGATATTATTATCAATGCCGAAACAATAGTTGCTTTTCCCAATAAAAATAATGACATTGTCGCTAATGCTCTGCAAGGAAATGGTGGCAATATAAATATCACAGCCGACGCTATCTTAGGAATTGTTGAACGACCCCAAAATCCTAACACTAATGACATTGATGCTAGCTCTCAGGCAACAGGCTTAGATGGAACTGTTAATATTTTTACTCCAGATATCAATTCTCTACAAAGTGTAGATAGACTAAGAGTTAATACTGTCTCAGCAAACGTTATCGGTACCGATGCGTGTTCCACCGCAGGAGGAGAAAGTAATTTCATTATTAAAGGGAAAGGAGGGGTTACACCAAAACCAACGGCACCTTTCCCTGCCGACGTTCTCATTATTGATGGTCAAGTGATCGCATTAGAAAAAAATCCTAATTACATTCCTGAAAACATCAAACCAATTCCAACAGATAACGGAGATCTCTATCCTGCAAGAGGAATTGTGAAAACAGCCGATGGGAAAATAATCCTCACTGCTTACCCAAATCCCAATACAACAACCCGTAATCTAGAAAAATCATTAGGTTGCAGCTAAATCTAACGGGAAAAATTCAACCCAATATAACCCATAATGCTATCTCGCCCAGGATTATTCTCAAACAAATCAGCATGGGAAATATGATGCCAGCGTAACCCCAACATCAATCTTTTTTGATCTTTCAGCTCGATAGTCGCGCCACCACCCACTTGAGGTGTGAAATTAAAGCTCGCCGCATTAGTCGGCACATCATTCGTTGTTCCCATAATCCCTGCCCCTCCATCAATATAAAGAGACCAATTTTGCTGACGAACAAAATGCCATCGCATGATTAATGCCAAATTGAGACCCACAGCATCATCATCAGGTTGATTAAAATAAATGCCGTTTAACTCCAAATTGACACTATGACCATTGATGAAAAACTTCGAAAGTCCCGCCCCAACCAAACCAAAACGACGAGGATCAGATTCGTTATTATCTAAAGTCGTTGCCGCCGCACCCTGGATGTACCAACGTTTGGCTCCTTTCGTGCCAAAAACCGGAGTCGTGTCTTGCTCTAATTCGGTGGTGGTTGATTCAGGTTGGCGATCGGAATTGGATTGTGCTGCTTGTGGCGATCGCAGTACTAAAAAGAAGACAGTTAAGAAAAGTATTACGCCATGATATATATTATTTTTGTTATCTAGCATTTTAATTTTATTGTTGTTACAAAGCAGCGACA
>JBCCYD010000313.1:0-7336 GCA_039190385.1 Cyanobacteria bacterium P01_F01_bin.143
ACTGTCTGGTTGTTGGTGGAAACTAGAAAATGCCATGACCATGTTAGCTCTTAGAGTGTTACGGGCTAATGGTGATTGGAACAGTTATTGGCAGAATAGTCCATTAGCGATCGCTTGAGGCCATCACTTTTAATTACACCCCCATAGCCTAGCATTAGAATCAGGGTTGAGTGATTTCTTCACACGACGAGATAAAGTTTGTTGCCAATTGGAAGATAAAGCCGGGCAAGCTGCCAAGTCGGCTGCGCTTTCTTGATCCTTCTTATCTTTATGCATGATTTGGTTCGCACGTGCGATTGTCCATTGAGGATAAGGTCGCTCATTGAGAATCAATGGTAGATTCGCTTCAATATTTCCTTCTTTTAGTACTCGAAAATACCATCCAGTTCGTCCATTCTTTTGAACTTGTATTGCTAGGTCACGAATTCGCCAACGACGAGATAATTTCCAGCAGGGTTGACGAGGCTGAGATACTTGAATTTGAGCTTCACCGAGTTGGTAAATATCACCAATACAGACGGAAGATTCTGTTTGGTCTGCGATCGTTAGGTTTTCTCCAAATGCACCATAGGGTAAATCTGGTAACTCCAAGCTTTCTCTCCAACCTGGATAATGCTCTGCCGCGTAAGCCAAAACTGCTTTGTCCACACCACCATGATTTTTCAAGTCGGCTTGTCCATCTCCTTGAAGATTTGTCGAGCCTAACCAGATTTCTCCTGAAATTGGAGTTTTGAAAAAGCCCGTTGTCCAGGGTCGATCCATAGGATCAGATGCTCCTTTTACACCAAGAGTTTTTGGTAAACTAACTTGAATAGAAATTATATGAGGTGTGTTCATTTGTTTTGGTAAGTCAAATCAACAATAGTAAATCAGTAAGCCAGGTCACAAAATCATTAATATATATAACGGTACTGTATCCTGAGCTTTATGAATCCCAATCCCTTTTTAAATCTTGAATACGAACCAGAGATCGAACATAACTTAGGAGAAGACTATTACGATGTAGTTGCTGCGGCCGAGTTTCCCATCCATATTCTACGATTCCGCAACGATCGCCTGCTGCCCATTCTAGATTTAGCTCCTCAACAGGTTACTAACGAAGATTTTATTGAAGCTTTTGGTGAATTTCAAGGCAAACGACCTTTTCTGGCATTACGATATCATGGCTATCAATTTGGGCAATATAATCCCTATTTAGGAGATGGCAGAGGTTTTATTTACGGACAAGTCAGAGGAAAAGATAATAACTTATACGATTTTGGCACCAAAGGTTCGGGCAGAACTCCCTATTCTCGGACAGCAGATGGCATGTTAACCCTAAAAGGAGGAGTGAGAGAAATCTTAGCCGCCGAAGCTTTACACCAATTGGGAGTAAAAACTTCTCGTTGCTTCAGCATGATCGAAACCGGACAATCCCTCTGGCGTGGGGATGAACCCTCACCAACTCGTTCCTCTGTGATGGTCAGATTCAGCAGTTCTCATATTCGCTTCGGCACCTTTGAAAGATTGCATTATTTGCAGCGTCCTGATTTAATCCAAAAACTATTAGATCGAGTTGTTACTATTTATTATCCGCATCTTGCCCAAGATGGAGAAAAATATGCCTTATTTTATGCCGAACTAGTTACCAGAGTTGCGGAACTGGTTGCTCAATGGATGGCTGCGGGATTTTGTCATGCAGTTTTGAATACTGATAATATGTCGATTACTGGGGAAAGTTTCGATTATGGCCCCTATGCTTTTATTGATACCTATAATCCTCAATTTACCGCAGCTTATTTTGATTATGGAGGACGTTATAGCTATGGCAATCAATCTTTTATTTGTAAGTTGAATCTAGAGATGTTGCAGAAACCTTTGGCAATGGTGATGTCTGCTGATGATTTGGAAGCAGGATTAGCACAATTTGATGATTGTTATAATGCTAACTACGAAAAATTAATGATTCAGAAGCTAGGATTTGCTGATATTTTTGTGCCTCAAGCAGCGGAATTGTTGAGCGAGACAATTAAATTATTGCGGAATAGTGATTTGGGATATCATAAGTTTTTTGCTGAACTTGCTCAAGGATTTAATGATGGTTGGCGAGATGATTCTGATTTAATTTTAGAAAATGCTTCTTTCTTTAATGAGATCAGCGATCGCTGGAAAAAGTTGTATCATACTTGTTTAAATAAATTACCTCAAACAGCGATGGGCGAGATTCGCGATCGCTTGAGTTCAAAAAATACTCAAACAGCACTACTCCGTCCTGTCATTGAGTCTATTTGGCAACCGATTATCGAAGAAGATAACTGGCAACCTTTTTATGAATTAATCGAAAAAATCCAAACTAAAAATTAGGTGAAGACAACAAGCAGAGAGTTGTGATCACTGACTACGTCTTTGAAGGAGGATAACTGAAAGATTATGGTTCAAGGTTTACGATGGCGTTTACTCATTTATTATCTAGCAGTAATAGCAAGTATTTTAAGTGTATTTGTAGCAGGAGTATATATCTTCTTTGGTCGCGCTTTATATGGACAATTAGATAAAAAATTATTAACCTTAGCTCAATCAGCAGCCTCATCTTTTGCTTCAGTAGAAAATGAAGGAGAATCTTATTTAACGGCAGTAGATAAAGTTCCTTGGCGCGATATTTTCAACAGAGATCAACAAAGTTTGGAATGGTTTGATGCGGATGGCGAATTATTAGGTAGCAAAGGCTCTTTTCGACTAGAAATAGAACTAGAACCTGGAGCTGTAAATGGCGAGGTCAATTATCATCAGGACAAAGAGTCGATTGAAGAAATGATTCAAGTCCCGATTCGTGCCTATACTATTTCTGTTTTTAAAGATAGTGCTATTCCCGATAATCCTGCGACCTTAGAAGGCTTCATCAGAGCGAGTCAGTCTATTGAAGACATAGAAGGAGTCCAAAATAGACTTTTTTTCGTATTAATTGGTGGGGCTGGAGTTACTTTAATGTTGAGTGGCTTGGGTGGAATTTGGTTAACCCAAGAAGCGATCGCGCCGATTAGGGCAAGTTTTTTACAATTAAAACAATTTACGGCCGATGCTTCTCATGAATTAAGAGGCCCTTTAACTGCAATTAAAGCTTCTATTGATCTCATGAAAACTCATCCTGAGAGAGTTCATCCCAAAGATATAAAGAAAATAACCGCAATTTCTAGTGCGACAGATCAGATGGGACAACTAATAGAAGATTTGTTATTTCTTGCCCGCACTGATAAAAAAGTTGTCATGCCAAAAAGGGAAAAAAAATCAGTTTCTCTTGACCAAATTTTAAAAGATATTATCGTCTTATTAGAGCCTTTTGCTCAGAATAAAAAGATCACCTTAAAGTCCAAAATTGATTCTGGTTTTTTAGTTTTAGGAGAAAAGTCACAGTTAACTCGTTTGTTTTCTAATTTATTACAAAATGCTTTGCAATATACGACCGAGGGTGGAAACGTAACTTTGGAATTGTATAAACAAAGTCGTTCAGCAATTATTACGATTAGGGATACCGGAATTGGTATTAGTCCTGAGCAATTACCCCATATTTTCGATCGCTTTTGGCGTGCAGATAAGGCTCGTTCTCGTCGGGAAGGGGGAACAGGTTTAGGTTTGGCGATTGTTAAGGCGATCGCGGAAAATCATGGTGGCAGAATTTCTGTTACTAGTAATGTTAATGTTGGTAGTTGTTTTCAGGTCAAATTACCTTTGTTGAATTATAGTGGGGCTAAGGTTAAAGAGGCTAATTGCTAATTGCTAATTGCTAATCGCTAATCGCTAATTGTTAATTGTTAGTTGCTAATGGGTAATAGTTTAGATTTTAGGGCTTTTAGTAATATTTGGTTTTCTTCTGGGGTGCCGATCGCGGTGCGGAAATAATAGGGTTCTAATCCTTGTTTGCCTCCAAAGTCTGCAACTAAAATATTTTGCTCTTTTAAATATTGCACTAAGTCACTAGAAGTAATTCCGAGTGCTTTGGTGCCAATAAAGAGAAAATTGGTCGCTGAAGGATACACGAGAAAACCGAGATCTTTTAAGGCAGTTATTAATTGTTGTTTGCTGGTTTGGATTTGATTGATATCATCTTGGATATATTCACGATCTTTGAGAGCTGCCCGAGAAGCCGCGATCGCGAGTTTATTAACAGGAAATAATTGTGCTACACGATAAAGATAATCAGCAATTTCCGCATTCGTAATGGCATAGCCAACTCGAATTCCTGCTAGTCCAAAGCTTTTTGACAAACTTCGCAGCACAATTAAATTGGGATAATCATCAACTAAATCGGCAACAGTTTCCTGGCAAAATTCGTAGTAACATTCATCAACTACCACAATGCAATCAAGTCTTTCTAGAATTTCTATGAGATTTTTTCTCGGTTCTAGATTTGCTGTGGGGTTGTTTGGATTTGCTAGAAAAATAACTTTAGTTTTGGGAGTAACGCTATTAACAATCGCTTCTATATCTAAACTAAAATCTGCGTTTCTTGCTACTTCAATGGGGACACCACCGACGACTTTGGTGGCAAAACCATAAACAAAAAATGTTGGTATCGGCAGGATAACTTCGTCACCTTGTTGGAGGAAAATTTTGAGAACGAGTTCGATTAAATCATCGGAGCCATTGCCAATGACAATTTGTTCTGGGTTGACACCTGTGTATTCGGCTAAAGCAGGTCTTAAACTACCGCCCAAGACATCGGGATAGCGGTTGATTTGGTTTGCTGTTTCCGCGATCGCCTGAACTACTTTTAGCGATGGTGGATAGGGTAATTCTCCTTTGTCTAAGCGAATCGCATTTTCCCCTCTGCTGACGGCTTTCTTTGGGGCTAGGGTTTTGATATGTTCGTTGAGGAGATTATCTAAATTTATATTCAAGGTATTAGTGTAATTTTCATTTACCTATTTCTCTCTAATCTTTATTATCAAAGAGAAAATACATAATACCATGAATCGTTTTTGATACACGCAATAATCCTATTTATTTAGCGCTTGGGTATACTCTGGAGCTTGAGCTTTATAACTGATATAATTAAGATAAGTAAGGTGATTGTATTTAATAATTCATTGATTGGGGAATAGATATGAAAACTTGGTTTAATAATTTACGGAAGCTAGCAAATGTAATTGGCCTGGTAACTTTAATAGTTACAAGTATTGGTGTGTTTGCTGGAGTTAATTTGTTTTCAAATAATCAATCAGTTACTGTGGAAAATGGTTGTGAGTTTGATGACATTACAATAAAAGCGACCAGTGAGGACAATTCAAATCAAAATGTGAATTGTAATAATAATTCAAAAATAATAGGTATTACTCAAAAACAAACAAAGTAATAGTTAATATCTGATGGTATTTTTGTTGTGGTGAATATTTCAGGTTTTACTTTGTTGAAGATTATGCGGAAGTTTATGAATGCCTCTGTACTATCTTTTGTTGTTTTATTGCTAGTGCTTTCAGGATGTCAATCTTCATTTATCGAAGCTGATGATGGTAGCGAAATTAATAATGTCTCACAGGATAACGATATAACTCTTTTTGGAGTATCACAAGACGTTCAGGCAGAAGCGATAAAACAAGGTGAAGAAGCAAAAAGAAACTTAAAAGAGCTCGAACGAAATAGAAGTCTAAGTGTTACTGCTAAACGAATATTAGCAGAGGCAGAGAAAGCAGAAGCAAAAGGAGATCATGAACTATACTTAGAAAAAATCAGAGAGTTTGGTCAAATAGTTAATGATGAACCTATTAAGAGAATAGCAGAAGCAAAAGCTCTTGAAGGACGAGTTTTATTTTCCCAGCTACAGTTAAAAGAAGCTCAAAAAGCAATAGAAAAAGCGATAGAACTTGATTCAAGCAATTTTGAATATCTCATTACTCTTGGAGACTATTTGAGATGGGATAGAAAGTATCAAGAGATGGAAGAAATATCTCTAAAAGCTATTTCTTTAATTAAAAAACAGAAACCAATAGATGAAATTCTTCTAGCCAATAGCTTAAATAATCTTGGTTTAGCATATTTAGATGGAGGTAATTATGATTTAGCGCTTGAACCTCTTCAAAAAGCTTTAGAGATGAAAAAAAGGCTACTAGGGGAATCACATCCTGAGGTAGCAAGTAGTCTCAATAACCTGGCAGCACTCTACGAATCCCAGGGAAGATACCAAGAGGCAGAACCCCTTTATCTTCAAGCTCTCAACCTTTTTAAAAGGCTGCTAGGAGAAGAACACCCTGATGTGGCAAGTAGTCTCAATAACTTGGCCCGACTCTACTATGAGCAGGGAAGGTATGAAGATGCAGAACCCCTTTATATTCAATCTCTGGAGCTCAGGAAAAAGCTATTGGGAGAAGAACACCCTGATGTGGCAAATAGTCTCAATAACCTGGCTCGACTCTACTATGAGCAGGGAAGGTATGAAGATGCAGAACCCCTTTATATTCAATCTCTGGAGCTCAGGAAAAAGCTACTGGGAGAAGAACACCCTGATGTGGCGAGCAGTCTTAATAACCTAGCTCTACTTTACTATGAACAGGGAAGATATGAAGACGCAGAACCTCTTTATCTACAGGCTCTAGAGCTGAGCAAAAAACTTCTAGGAGAAGAGCATCCCTCTGTAGCAACCAGTCTTAATAATCTGGCAGCTTTTTACTATGAGCAGGGAAGATATAAAGAGGCAGAACCTCTTTATCTTCAAGCTCTGGAGATCAGAAAAAGGCTACTGGGAGAAGAACACCCTGATGTGGCAAGTAGTCTCAATAACCTAGCTCTACTCTACGAATCTCAGGGAAGATATGAAGAGGCAGAACCCCTTTATCTTCAATCTCTAGAGCTTTTACAAAAGCTACTGGGAGAAGAACACCCTGATGTGGCAATCAGTCTCAATAACCTAGCTCTACTCTACGAATCTCAAGGAAGATATGAAGAGGCAGAACCCCTTTATATTCAATCTCTAGAGCTTTCAAAAAAGCTACTGGGAGAATTACATCCTAATGTAGCAATCAGTCTCAATAACCTAGCTCTACTCTATGAATCTCAGGGAAGATATGAAGAGGCAGAACCCCTTTATCTTCAAGCTTTGAGTATTACCGAAATAGCATTAGGGAAAAATCACCCGACTACTAAGCAGATTAAATCAAATTTGAACTATTTAATCGAAAAGAAACAAAATTTTTAATAATTATACTCAGTGTCCTTCCGACAGTAAAAGTATAGAAATCAACGCTAAGCCATCCAGTTTTGTTGACACAATAACTTAAAGCTATATTCCAGAAGTCTTACAATCATTCAAGCCACTTTATAGTTATATCAAATGGCGCGCATCATGCGCGGGCAAGTGCAATCACTG
>JBCCYD010000314.1:0-7315 GCA_039190385.1 Cyanobacteria bacterium P01_F01_bin.143
GCCGAGGTTACTGAAGATAATGCGATTGAGGTGGGCAATCGTTTATTTATACTCTAGACGGCTGAGATCTGGACTTTTTGAAAGGATTGAAAAAACTAATACCGAATACAAGGAGCAATTAGCTACTCTACTTAGTTGGAATTTTCAATCCTTTCAAAAAGTCCAGATCTCAGCCGTCTAGAGTATAAATAAACGATTGCCCACCTCAATCGCATTATCTTCAGTAACCTCGGCATCAATGTAGGCATAGGAAGCAACAATATTCCAGCCTGGCATAATTTCCCCAATAAGGTCGAATTCAATTCCCTGACTTGACTGTTCTCCTGTTGCCACAGAAGAGAAAAAATCTTCAGGATCGGGTGTGGCAACATTTTTCTTGGTAATGTTGAAATACCCTAGAGTTGCCAGTAGTTTTCCTTCGAGAATTTCTCCTTTTACGCCAAACTCAAACCCTTCACCCTTTTCTGGTTCTAAAAGATCTCCACTACTGTCAGTATCAAAACTGGGACTAAAAGATTGAGAATAACTGCCAAAAAGTGAAATTTGGGGAATGGGTTGGTATACCAGTCCGAATCTAGGGTTTACATCATCAAAGTTTTCAGTTGTCTCCGAAGCTTCTGTGCCAAAATCATCTGGACCGTTAACTGTGGTATTTTCTATCGTGTCATACCGCACTCCCGCTAACAAAATTAAGTTATCAAGAATCTCAATTTGGTCTTGTAAGTAGATACCCAAGCGATCACTTTGAACATCAACATCACTGCCAACTGGCACGTCATCGGGGTCAACATTGTCAAATACGCCAAACACTGGATCAAAGATGTTGAGGGTTTCGAGAGCAAAAAAATCAAATCTTGAGATCGATCTATCATCGGTTCGATTAAGATCTACCCCAAATAAGAGAGTATGTTGGACTGAACCTGTATCAAATTCTCCTACCACGTTGGTTTGTAGCGTATAGTTTTCAATGTCATCGTTTTGAATTCCCAAAAAACGGCTAAGGTCACCAGTTTCTTGATCGAAATCGATTGTAATTGGTCCATTAAGAAAAATATCTCGCTCCGAAAAACGAAAAGCATTACGTAAGCGCCAATTGTCGCTAAAGCGATGCTCTAGACTATAACCTATATTAATGGTTTCATTTTCGACTATACTGTCAGGTTCTTCAATAATACTCTCAAAAGGAACATCTACTATTCCGTTTCCTGATGCGGGAAGACCAGTATCAAAAGGAGATTCATCATCGGTATAATCTAGTTGAATCGTGAGGTCTGTGCGATCGCCGATTTGCCAGCTAATAACAGGAGCAATAAAGAATCGCTTAAAATCTTGATCGAAGTCACGGAAACTATTTTCATGACGGTACAGGGCATTGAGACGGTAGCTCAAGCGACCGTCTGAGGTTAAAGCATCGGAAAAATCGATCTGAGGACGCACTAAAGCGCGATTTCCTAACTGTAGTTTAGCTTCGTAAAGTGGTTGAGCTAGGGGCTTTTTGGTCACTAGATTAATTATCCCCCCAGGCTCAATTTCGCCATACAAAATTGAAGCCGGACCTTTGAGTACTTCCACTTGCTCCAGGTTTGCCGTTTCCACAAAATTTTGCCCAAAACCACCAAACTGTCGGAAGCCATCTTGAAGCACGGGGGTATTGTCGAATCCTCTGATATTAAAGCTTTCCGTGAAATTACCATTTGAGCCATCAGGCACTACGCCACTGACATTAGTAAGAATTTCATCAAGCCCAATCGCCTGCTGGTCTTCAATTACCTGTTGGGGAATCACCTGTATCGACTGAGGAATATCGCGAATTGGGGTATTAGTGCGAGTTGCTGTACTGGCATCAGGAACCAAATAATCATCATTTTCTACTTCCCCAGTGGCAATAATCTCGATCGATTCATCTGATTCTGCTATCACTCTTTCTGGCGTCACGCTTAATACTAAGCCATCACTCCCAGAAACTACTTCTGCACTTGGTGCTTGTTGCTCTCCTGTAATCTTGATTCTGATACTATTCTCATCTAAGCTATTGACCGAAATTGTAGTAATTCCCGGTACAGGATTCGTTCTAATAACGCCATTTCTGAGTTCGAATGCTAAAGTCGCATCCAGAATATCAATTATTAAGTCATTGCCCTGAGATACAAATAATGGCACTAACCGTTCGTTGCCCGCTGCTGTTTCTAAAACTAACTCCAATCCTTCTTTCGTTTGAGTTACTTCTACTCCTGCAACCCTTGTTATTCTCTGAGCTACTAAGTTTGTAGCTGTATTTCTAGGTAAAGACTTATCTCTTTCTGATTCATTTGCCAAACTTGGCGGTGCACTCAAAATTGCGATCGCACTCAACAATATCATCAAATAAATTCTGTATGAGAATCTAATTTCTCGTTTTCTCACATCCCCTATCAAACCAAACTCAACCATTACTGATGCAAATTCTTCTAAATTAATTCGGTGACAGTATCATAGGATATATTTTTGAGCACAATCTTTGTCAAACGGACTTTTTTCTTCGCGATACGGACTTTTTTCCTAATTACTCCCTCCGCTCCTCCGCTCCCTCTGCTCCCTCAGCTCAACTAACTCTATTTCCCAATTGATAAGCTTTCGGACTCACACCAAATTTACGTCGAAAGGCGGTACTAAAAGCTTCTGGACTACCATAGCCAACTTTATTTGCCACCTGAGCAATATTCATCGAAGATCGCTCAAGAAAATGCTGAGCCTGGTCCATTCGATAATCTCTTAAATAGCCAAATACAGTAGTGTCATATAGCTGACGGAATCCTTGTTTGAGCTTGCGATCATTTAGTTGAACTAGACGAGATAGGTCTACTAAGGAAGGAGGATTGTTTAACCGCTGTACTAAAATATCTCTGGCATATCGAACTCGTTCGAGATCATCTGCTTTTAAAGTGATTGTTCTTGAAGTAGTTGAATCGGCTCCTAAAGAAGCAAACTGCAATGCCAATAGCTCTAAAACCTTACTTTCGAGATATAACTGTTGTGTTACACCCTGATAAGGACAATAAATGATTTGTTGCAGTACTTGCTTCATTGTGGAGTCTATTTTCCCAATACATTGATGAAATCTCTGGGAATTGTGAATCAATTTATTGAGGGGATGGGGTAAGATGCGATCGCTTGTGCTAAGTGAGCGAAAATAATCTAAATTAGCTTCAATCATTACTACCTGAATCAATGAATCCGCTTGCCAGGCTTCAAATTCAGTCAAATCTGGCAGGTAATAGAGATAGTTATATCCTGATAATTCTTCATAGTCTGGCTCAATTCCTGGTACTTTTGGTGTTTTTACTCTCGAATTTCCTGAAAGGTAAAACTTGGCAATTACAGGAAATATTTCTTGATGCTGCTGCTTAAAAACTAAAGGTTCCCATAGTTGACCACTACGAATAGAAATCGTTAATCCTCCTCTAAGCTGAAAAATGCGATCGCCTGCATTCCCCAACTTACGTGGCAAATTTACCTGAGCACCAAATTCGGTCGTCTGATAAATTACTTCGCCCTCCTGCACTGCCTGATCTTCTAGGCTTTTTATTTCTGAAGCTGTTAGGACGAAAGAATCGCCTCCGGATAAAATGCCCATCCTGAAATATGTTAGTGACAATTATTATTATTAAGTAATCATACTACATCTTCTCTTTGGGATTCGCGATCGCGCGCAGTGCTAGTCTTCGTCTTTATGTTTCCTATTTAAGTTACATAAGAACAAGGGAAGCTGAGGAAAATCATTACTAAGATTTCCCTCAAGATAAAATCAACTCTTCATTAGCAAAGTTTCATCTAGATAAAATCAGTTGCCGTCGAAGAAATAAAATCTGTAAATGATGCCAAACCTAAACTATCAGTATTAAACAATGTTTCGTTATTAACATCAGGAAGATCTAGATTGCTCGGATCAGCGCCAAAACTAATAGTATCTTCAAAGTGGGTTTCTACTACTGCCATACGAGAAATTGAGCCGCCTAAAGGAACAGCTCCACTCACCTCAAAAGTATCAAGATCGACCCTAACTGCACCTTCATCGTTATAAGTGAAGAAATAATCATCGTCGATTTCCCCTCGGCGAGAAAAATGTCTTGCTCCTTCAGGTACAGTTAAATTCCCGACTTCAATATATTCAACTTCATTACTACTTAGATTTAAAACCGCAACATTATCTCCTTCTGTTTGAGGAATCCAGGCTTCCCAATCCTCCCCATCTAGATAAAATTCCGTCCCATTCACTGCAACACCACCGCCAATAGTCACTTCAGCATCGAATTCCGGCTGAGTATGGCTATCTAAAGTAGTGTTCCAAATGCCGACGTCATTAGTTTCTGCTCCAGCGTTCAGAATGAGAATAAAGCTATCGTCCGGGGTGTGAGCAATTCTACCTAAAATAGGAACTTGATCAAAGACGACCTCATTAGTTTCGACATCAATAAAAGAAAAACCTGCACTATCAGTCAGCTGAAAAAATTCGGCTACCATCTTCTCTGACGATCGCATCACCCCAAGATGCACCTTCCCCATTACCGCCTTCGCTTTCTGGGGTAGTAATCGCCGAAAGTTCTTCAATGGTAAATTCGCTAACTAAGGCAAAATCGGCTTCACTATCTACTACGTTGACATACTCCCCGACCTAGAAGGTGCGGGGATTCCAAGATCAAACAGCAATTGCACTCAATGAGTGTCTAACATCGCCTACCGTGAGAGAAGATGCCCCTTCTCTGAAAATATTCTTAGCTGCATTTAAATCTCTATCCAACTTGGCGCCACAACTAGGACAATCCCAAGTTCGATCTTTGAGGGTTAATTCCTTATTATGATATCCACAATCACCACAAGTCTTAGAGCTAGGATAAAATCTATCGATAAAGTGAATTGTTTTCCCTTTTTTCTGGGCTACCATTTTCAGAATTTCTAGAAACGTGGAGAAAGATAAATCACTAACTTTTCTTCCCCATAACTTTTTCATTCCTGTGAGATTTAAATCTTCAAAAATTAGCACATCATAATTATCAGTTAATTCATGAGCCAACTTCCAAAACCAATCTTTTCGCTTATGAGAAATTTGCTCATAAACTCGATTGAGATTATCTTTCGCTTTGTGCCAATTATTAGAACCTGTTGTCTTAGAAGAAAGACTTCTATTAGCTGCTTTAAGTTGAGCACGAAATTCATTGAAGAATAAAGGAGATTCTATAACAGTTAAATCACTTGCAGTTAAGAATGTTTTCAATCCAAAATCGAAGCCCGCAATTTTACCTGTCACGACTCCGAAAGATTCTTCAGTGAAATCAGTTACCACTAAGATAAATAACTCACCAAGATTGTTTCTCTTAACTGTTAACGTTTTAATTTTGCCTTTAATTTCTCTGCTCTTCGAGAACTTATAGATCTGCTTGCCTATGCGAATCTTATTTCCTTCTAAGAACTTATATCCTGCCTGTTTTAATGTGAATGATTTATACTTTCTCGTCTTTTTAAAGTTAGGTGGTCTAGTGCCAGACTTAGATTGCTTAAAGAATAATTTGTAAGCTTTGTCGATTCTTTGACAGATGTCTTGTACTGCTTGAGAACCGACTTGCTGCCAATATTTTATTCTTCTTCTCAGCTTGGAAATATGTTTCATGAGTTTGTACATATTTAAGTGTTTGCCAAAGATTTTATAGTATCTTTTATGCAAAGCGATACAATGATTGTAGATACTTCCGCTTGCATTAATTTGCCGACGAAGGTTTCTATTTTTCTTTGTTCTGTATAGCTTAAATTTGTACGTTTTCATGCTTGCATTGTATCATGAATCTATAAGAAAGCCGTCCTGAAAGGACGGGGCTTTAAACCCAAAATTATCGGTAACGCCATGAGTATTTGTGTCTGAGTCTGTCCAAAAGTAATAGACGTCACTCGATTGATTGTTTTCCATAATTGAGAATCTTTTTCTATAATGATCTCCGATATTGATTAATAACATCATTGAACGATTAAGAAAAAAGACAGGAGATCATACTTTAATTGATAGCAACAAATATAAAGTTAGGTAAATAGTTGTTACCATAAATTTGAACGAAAAAAAGATATTCTTCAATTTGGATTGCAACCATGCAGATATATCGTAATATGCCTGACAGGAATGGTTTTTGCCAACTTAAACAACCCTCTAGTTTGCTGTCATTATTTTTTGCTTTAGTGATTTTTTTGCCGACAGAATTAGCCTTTGCCAATGAAGAAAAAACTCAACTAGCCAAATCAAGACCAGATTATCCCTTAGTTGAATCGGCAAATTTAGATACTAACTTGGATGTTCCTTGGTCAGAACCGGCTGTGGTTCAAGATCCTTTTGAAGGAGAATTTATTGGAGTTTTTGATCGGCATTATTTTTCCGATCGCCTGCTGAATACCAGGGCCAGAATCGAGGTTGTGAGTTTATGGAGTGCTGATACGATTCGGTTTTTATTGGCTTTTCGCGATCGCAGTTGTATTTTCAATTCTAGTTTTTCCCATCAAACAGTAAGTAGAGATTGTTCAGGAGACAGTGCAGTGCTCAAGGTTACCAATGTTTATCTCAAGCTTGAAGATGAAGTTGTGCTCCTTGAAGGTAAAAACAATAGATTTGCCGTCAATGATGAGTTAGCGATCGCGTTAAAAAATTTACCCACGGAAAATTTGGCCATTCGTTTAGTCGTAGAAAATGGCGAAATAGTAGATAGTGTAATTGGAGAAGAAACTGTTAAGGCATTGCAAGAAGTTTATGAGTAATAGCTAATGACTAATGGCTAATGGTCAATGTTCAATGATTAATGATCAATGGTTAATGGTCAATGTTCAATGTTCAATGATTAATGGTCAATGATTAATTGCTAATTACTGCGGCAAGGTTTTGGCAAGCCTCTTGGATTTTCGCCAGACTTCCAGGATTAACTAAACCATAATATTCAAATACGTAGACATTTTCATTTTTACTTGCTTGTAAATTCTGCCAAAAAGGTTCTGCTTTTAATTGTTCTTCAATCCCTTGTCGAGAAGGATCAACTAGGATAATAACTTCTGGATCAGCTTCTAAAACTTTTTCTGCCGATAATGTGACATAGCCCCCAAAATCGTTATTACTTTGTAAATCAGCCACCAAATTCTCTATTTTAAACTGAGTTAACAAATCACCTGCCCAACTATTTTTATTTGGAGCTAAAATTGGCTGACGGCTAACTAAAACTAGAGTCGAAGCATTAGCTTTAATATCTTGAGGGATAAAAGTTTGATATTTCTGTAATAAGGGCTCAGGGTCAGCAGAAATTGCCTGAGC
>JBCCYD010000315.1:0-7314 GCA_039190385.1 Cyanobacteria bacterium P01_F01_bin.143
AATTTTGCTGACTTCCAGGCCGCGATCGCTAGCTGCCTTGAAAAAACTAATACCGAATACAAGGAGCAATTAGCTACTCTACTTAGTTGGAATTTTCAATCCTTTCAAAAAGTCCAGATCTCAGCCGTCTAGAGTATAATGGTGGATTAGTAATTGGTGATCGCGAATTAATTGCGCAGATGATAGCAAACATGAAAGGGGAATTTATGATGCTTGAAAATTAATTTCCATTCATAAAATATAGAAAGAAGACCGGAGACGAACTAATGGTAGCGCTCAACACGAACAAGAATCTTCAGGAAACTATTGTTCCCTTTACAACTCAAGATGGCATCGAATGTAATCTAATTCATGTTCAAGGCTCTAAACCCCCTGATAAAAGTCCTGTGCTATTAGTACATGGTGCGGGAGTACGAGCCAATATCTTTCGAGCACCTGTAGAGACTGATATCGTAGACTATTTAGTTGCCTCTGGCTATGATGTTTGGCTAGAAAACTGGCGTGCCAGCATTGACGTCAAGCCTAATCTTTGGACCTTAGATCAAGCAGCGATCTATGACCATCCCCAAGCAGTTGAAACTATTGTGGCAGAAACGGGAGCAGACAAAATCAAGGCAATTATTCATTGTCAAGGCTCCACTAGTTTTATGATGTCTGCCGTGGCAGGGCTAGTCCCCCAAGTGGAAACAATTGTTAGCAATGCGGTTTCACTTCATACCATTGTCCCTTTAGGCTCAGCGATTAAAATTAAGTCCGCGTTACCTTTCGTTAAACCGTTGAGTGATCATCTCAATCCAGGATGGGGACTAGATCCTCAAACCGCAGCGGCTAAGTTAATTTCTTCTTTCGTTGCCCTAACTCACCATGAATGCAACAATCCTGTTTGTAAACAAGTTAGTTTTACCTATGGGTTTGGGTTTCCTGCTCTGTGGCTACACGAAAATCTCAATGAGGACACCCATGAATGGCTTAAACAGGAATTTGCCTATGTTCCGATGACTTTCTTTGAACAAATTTCGGCTTGTATTAGCAAAGGACATTTGATTTCGGTAGAAGGCAAAGCTGAGTTGCCAAGCGATTTTGTGGCTCAAACACCCCAGACTGATGCTCGGATTGCTTTTTTTAGTGGAGAACACAATCTATGTTTTTTACCGGAAAGTCAAGAGAAAACTTTCGATTTTTTCAATTCTCATCGTCCTGATTATCATTCCCTGCATATTATGAAGGATTATAGTCATTTAGATATTTTCATGGGGAAAAATGCGGCTTTTGATGTTTTTCCGCTAATAGTTTCAGAACTAGAGAAATAACCCATGGTGTAGAGACGTTTCGGCGAAACGTCTCTACGGCGAAACGTCTCTACAAAAAATAAAAAATAATAGCAATGAAAGAAAATCAATTAGGCATTACTTTTCGCGAAACTATGCAAGGTGGTTTTGCTCTGAACAATAGCGATCCTCGCGCTGGAGAAAAACAAGGCCAGGCAGAAAAAACTAATCTTGCGATGCATGCCACGATCAATATTCGGGATCTAGAGCGATTTATTAGCGATCCTAACCATCTTGGAAGTATTACTGGTCATATCGAATTTACGCCCTTTGGCCAAAATATTCCTGCCAAAAGCGGAGTCTTTAATTTATTCTCGCCGACAGATCAACCAAAACTTAAGTTAATGATTTATGAGCTGGCCTTTACCCATGAAGGTCAAGATTATTATTTAGCTGGGAAAAAAGAGGTTCGAGATGATCCTGGGTTTGATCTCTGGTCCGATACTACTACTTTATTTACCCAATTACATCAAGGAACAGATAAATCGGGGACGGTTATCGGGGCAGGAGTTTTAAGTTTGAATGTGGCAGAATTGGCTAAACTAGTTTCCACGATGCGGGTGACCAATGCTGATTCCTTGTCAGATAAAACTAAAGCTTTGTTTGATTTTGGAAAATTTTTCCTAGGGGAACTTTGGGATACCTATGGCCCCAAGTAAGGGTAAACGGCCGTTCGCCCCTACCTATTTCTCTTTTTAACTAACAGTTATGACAAATAATTCTAATTTTTTTCAATTTGAAGCCGAATTTATCGAGTCAATGCATTGTATCCCGATGATCGTGCGCATGAAACTAGATACTTGTGGCGTTAAACTTAAACTCGAACATTGGAATAAATTTGAGAAATCAGAACGACAAACTCTGATCGCAATGCCCTGTGAGACAAAAGCAGAAACTGTTGAATATAAAGAGTTTCTGCAAAATATGATTCTCCAGAAAACAGGAAATATGGCCAAAGAACTCGCGATCGCACCCCATCCTCCCTGGCTAGATGAGACAGTCATTCCCGAAAATCTGCAACTTAAAGCAACAGCATTTAATATAGAACTTCGTCTTGCTCAATGGCAAAATTTAAGTCCTTTGCAAAGATTTGCCCTGATAAAACTCAGTAATCCCAGTCACGAAAGCAAGAACTTTTTACCTGCCCTTAAGGAATTTAAAATAACTACATAAAACTATGTAAAACTATTAATGAATTGTTCCAGAGAAACTTATAATTTGTCCTAGAGATAATGTTAGGATCGCCAGAAGCAAAGAAATAGAGAGAAAATAAAGGAAATAGCTGAATGCAAGAATTTGATAAGTCGATATCTTTTGATGGTAGAGATATTAGGCTCAAAGTTGGTCTGTTCGCACCACAAGCAGGCGGTTCTGTGTTAATCCAATCGGGAGACACGGCAGTTCTAGTTAACGCAACAAGAGCCAAGGGCAGAGAGGGAATCGATTTCTTACCTTTGCTAGTGGATTATGAAGAGAAATTATATGCGGTGGGTCGGATTCCTGGGGGATTTTTGCGAAGAGAAGGTAGACCTCCCGAAAGAGCAGTTCTTACTTGTCGTTTAATCGATCGCCCGTTGCGCCCCCTGTTCCCTTCTTGGTTGCGCGATGATATTCAAGTTGTGGCTACTACCTTGACTATGGATGAAGATGTACCCCCCGATGTCTTGGCGGTGACGGGAGCTTCTGTAGCGGTATTACTAGCGCAAATTCCTTTTTATGGCCCAATGGCTGCGGTACGAGTGGGATTAATTGGTGATGATTTTATCCTCAACCCCAGTTTTAAAGAAATTGAACAGGGTGAATTGGATTTGGTGGTTGCGGGCACTCCTGATGGGGTGATCATGGTAGAAGCGGGCGCTAATCAATTACCAGAACAGGATATTATTGAGGCGATCGATTTTGGCTATGAAGCTGTACAAGAGCTGATTACGGCGCAAATGGAATTGATTAAGGAGCTAGGAATCGAGATTGCTGTGGCTGAGCCGCCAGTGGTTGATGAGAATCTGGTTAATTTTATGAGCGATCGCGCCACTGAAGATATCAAGAAAATTCTCACCCATTTCGACTTTGATAAGAAAGCCCGGGATACAGCTCTTGACGAGATTAAAGCGAGTAAAATCGAAGAAGTTATCGCTGAGTTGCCAGAA
Source organism: Cyanobacteria bacterium P01_F01_bin.143 (assembly GCA_039190385.1). GTDB lineage: Bacteria > Cyanobacteriota > Cyanobacteriia > Cyanobacteriales > Xenococcaceae > Xenococcus. The sequence continues at coordinate 3,476 of JBCCYD010000315.1, forward strand.
GAAGATCCGCTAAAAGTTGTTACAACGGAAAATCCTAAAGCGATCGCAAATCAATTCAAAGCATTAACCAAAAAACTGATGCGTGCTCAAATCGTCGAAGAGGGTGTGCGAGTTGATGGTCGCAAATTAGATCAAGTTCGCCCCATTTCTGCTCACGTAGGTATATTGCCTCGTAGAGTTCATGGTTGTGGTCTCTTTAACCGTGGACTGACTCAGGTTCTCTCCATCGCAACCTTGGGAACCTCTGGTGATGCTCAAGATTTGGGCGATGATCTTAATCCTATTTCCGAAAAACGTTATCTCCATCATTACAATTTTCCACCCTTTTCCGTGGGAGAAACCAGACCTATGCGATCGCCTGGCCGTCGAGAAATTGGCCACGGAGCTTTAGCTGAGCGATCTTTAGTCCCCGTGCTTCCTAGCCAGGAAGAGTTTCCCTATGTGTTGCGGGTAGTTTCGGAAGTCTTATCTTCTAATGGTTCAACTTCTATGGGTTCAGTTTGCGGTTCTACCTTAGCGCTGATGGATGCGGGCGTTCCCATCAGTAAGCCTGTCAGTGGAGCAGCGATGGGATTGATTAAAGAAGGGGAAGAAGTTCGGATCTTAACTGATATTCAAGGAATTGAAGATTTCTTGGGTGATATGGACTTCAAGGTTGCAGGGACAGATACGGGGATTACTGCTCTGCAAATGGATATGAAAATCACTGGTTTATCTATGGATACCATTGCCAAAGCGATCGAGCAAGCAAAACCCGCTCGACTTCATATTTTGGGAGAAATGCTCAAAGCGATCACCGAACCTAGGGAAGAACTTTCTCCATTTGCGCCTAGATTATTGACCATGAAGATCGATCCTGACCAGATTGGTATGGTGATTGGGCCTTCTGGGAAGACTATTAAGGCGATCGTCGAGCAAACCGATTCTAAAATCGATATTGAAGATGATGGTACGGTAATCATCGCGGCAGTAGAAGCTCACAAAGCAGAAAAAGCCAAGAAGATTATCTACAATATGACTCGTAAACTCAATGAAGGCGATGTTTATCTTGGTAAAGTAACCAGAATTATTGATATTGGAGCATTTGTCGAAGTTTTACCAGGCAAAGAGGGTATGATTCATATTTCTCAGTTAGCCGAAGGTAGAGTGGGCAAGGTCGAAGATGAAGTTGCCGTGGGTGATGAAATTGTGGTCAAGGTTAGAGGGTTTGATAATAAAGGCCGTCTTAATCTCACTCGACTGGGGATTCATCCCGACGAAGCCGCCGCCGCTAGAGCAGCAAGCTAATTGAAGAGACGTGTCGCCGACACGTCTGTACGAAAATCATCAGTAGGGGCGAAGGGCCTTCGCCCTAATAAAAGTCATCAGTGAACAATTAGCAATTAGCAATTAGCAATTAGCCATCAGCCATTATCAGTAAAAAATGTTAATTTTCTGCTGCATTTAGAAAAAATAACTACCATATATAAGAAGTAGTAGTTATTTTTTCGCGATCGCGGAAGTTATCATCATGATCATAGTCATGAAAGTTGGTTCACCAGAAATCGAAATTAATCGCATCTCTGATGAACTAGAAACTTGGGGTTTGACACCAGAAAAAATTATTGGCAAACATAAAGTAGTAATCGGTTTAGTAGGAGATACCGCTAGCCTCGATCCTTTGCAGTTACAGGAGATCAGTCCTTGGATTGAGAATGTTTTACGGGTAGAAAAGCCTTTTAAAAGAGCTAGCCTGGAGTATCGTCATGGCGATCCGAGTGAAGTCGTGGTGCCAACTCCTAATGGGGATGTAATTTTTGGTCAAAACCATCCAGTAGTTGTGGTTGCTGGGCCTTGTTCTGTGGAAAATGAAGCCATGATCGTCGCAACTGCCAAGAGAGTGCAGGCTGCGGGAGCGAAGTTTTTGCGCGGTGGAGCCTATAAGCCTCGAACTTCTCCCTATTCTTTTCAGGGGCATGGTGAAAGCGCTTTAGATTTGCTGGCTGCTGCTAGAGAAGCTAGCGGTTTGGGTATTATCACTGAGGTGATGGATACGGCCGATGTGGATAAAATCTCTGCTGTTGCTGACGTTCTGCAAGTAGGCGCGAGAAATATGCAAAATTTTGCGCTTCTGAAAAAGGTTGGGGCCCAAGATAAACCTGTGCTGTTGAAAAGAGGTATGTCGGCGACTATTGATGAATGGTTGATGGCAGCAGAATATATTTTGGCAGCGGGAAATTCTAATGTGATTCTTTGTGAGCGAGGGATTCGTACTTTTGATCGCAAATATACGCGCAATGTTTTGGATCTGGGAACTGTTCCTGTTTTAAGGGGGCTAACTCATTTGCCAATTATGCTTGATCCAAGTCATGGTACAGGGAAAGTAGATTATGTTCCTGATATGGCCAAGGCTGCGATCGCAGTTGGGGCAGATTCTTTGATGATTGAAGTTCATCCCAACCCGGCTAAAGCTCTTTCTGATGGCGCACAATCGCTCCATCCCGATCGCTTTGATGAAGTGATGCAGGAATTATCAGTCATCGGTAATGCGGTTGGTCGTTGGAGTGAAGCTCCTGTCGCGGTCGCATAATACCTTGCTTAGCAAGATCTCAAACTAATTTGAAGAATAACGATAAAAAACACATAATAATCTGGGGATGATTCCTGAATTGTCCCTACAAAAAATATCAAGATAACTGTGTCGCGACAACGTCCATTAATTCTTGAGATTTGAATGGTTTAGTAATATATGCATTGCTACCTGCCATTTGGCCTTTCATTTTATTAACCATGCCATCTCGGGCTGTCACCATAATAATTGGTAGATTCTTCAGCTTAGGAGTCTTGCGAATTTTCTTACAAAACTCTAAACCATTCATCTCAGGCATATTTAAGTCAAGTAAAATCAAATCGATTGATTTTTGATTGAGAATGGTTAAAGCTTTAAAAGGTCTACTGGTGCAGAGTACCTCATAACACCCTTTCAAAGCACGCTTAATACATGTCTGAACAATCGGGCTATCATCTACGGAAAGAATTGTTGGTACATTAGTAACTTCTCTATTCATAGCTACTGTTTCTGCGGTCGAATTAGCTTCGGAAATCTTCTCAAAACTTACGATTTCCGAATTAACCCAATTAAAATAAAAATTAGCAATTCGTAAGGGATCTTCTCCAATCGAAGTCGCAATATCTAGCAGAGTTCGATGACCATCAACATTGTTTTCAAGATGTTTTCTTACTTTAGAATCCTTTACTTTGAGCAAATTACTTTCGTTAACATAGGGAACCGCATCCATTGAATCAATCTTAGATGCTAAACTTGCCCATTTGATCCGACGATATCGGAGATCGATTTTTAATTGTTCCCAATTCAACCCATGACCATCTTCTCCAAAACAGAGGTCGAAACTATTAGAATTATTCCACTTAGCCTGTCCTGGGTAAGAAATAAGCTTTTCTAAGATCAAGACTACTTGATGATGAATTTGGGCTTCGATCTTCTCCCAAGCAAAAACCTGGTATTTGACTAATCTTGCCGTTAATTCCCGAACGGAAAGGGGTTTTTTGAGTTTGCTAAAAGCATGAGAAAGGACGGTATTCATCGAATTAGAACTTATTCTAGAATCTAAACTGGCAACAAATTGTAGATTATTGGGAATTGTGGAGCCACCATAAACTAAGGCCCCATTATGAATCGCTAATATTCCCTTACGCTGTTTTTGCCACGAATCAACTTGAGTTTCTAAAGTTAATATTCCACTAGTATTTTTCTTGAGTTGAGAGTTTAATACATAAATTAATTCTTGAGCTTTATATAGGTTTGAGTGCATATTTTTAGATGACTAAACGAAAAAAAT
>JBCCYD010000316.1:0-7284 GCA_039190385.1 Cyanobacteria bacterium P01_F01_bin.143
ATTAGGGGTAAATTGAGTATTCTATCTCTGAGTCCCAATTTACGATAATAATTTTCCTGATTCGTGATCGCTGGAGTCATTAATGCTTCAAGTTGATTAGCAATTACTTCATCTTCTACCATGGGGCGTTGGGTTTTTTTGCATGGTCAAGGCAACGTTTTCGGTTGTTACTCATGGGCAATTACAATTACTCAACTCTTCTTTGCTTGGTAGTTTCACATGATTTTTCTTCCCCCTTGACAAATTTCCTAATTCCTTAACTTGTGACCAATGGATAATGGTAGTTATTACATCCAGATTTAGAATAATTACTTGTAAAGCAAAAACCATATTTCGATACAATCATGGCTCCCACTCCAATCAATTTGTCTGAAATTAATAGTAACAATGGCTTTGTGATCAACGGCATCGCTCCAGAAGATAACGCTGGTCTTTCTGTAAGTAATGCCGGAGACCTCAACGGTGACGGGATCGACGATCTTATCATTGGCACACCTAGTGCTGGCATTTCTGAAAATGAGATCGCAGAGTTTCCTGATTTCAGAAACTTTGAAGCTAATTTAACCTCTGGCGAAAGCTATGTTGTGTTTGGCACAACTAATTCTCGAAGTTCACTAGACTTATCAGATTTAGATGGGACAAATGGTTTTATCATCAAAGGTGCCAATCCTGGAGATAGATCAGGGGAATCAGTCAGTAACGCAGGAGATCTTAACGGTGATGGAATTGGAGATATTATCATCGGTGCAACCAGTGCTGATCCTAATGGACAATTGAGTGCTGGAGCCGGATATGTTGTCTTCGGTAACAGTAACGTTGGTAATTCTGGAGTTGTAGAACTTTCAGAACTGGATGGAACAAATGGCTTTGTACTTAATGGAATAGAAGGTGGTGCCTTTGGTCGTGTTGGGCTTATTTCCTTCGCTGTTGTTGGAGGAGATGTAACTGGAGGTGATGTTAGTAATGGGGGAGATCTTAATGGCGATGGCTTTGATGATGTCATTATTAGTGCTGGTGGAGCAGATATAGGAGAGCAAGAAGGTGTTGGTAAAAGTTATGTCGTCTTTGGCAAGAATAATTTAGGGAATTCTGGGGTCTTAGAACTGTCTGAGCTTGATGGAACTAATGGTTTTGCTCTAGAAGGAATTGATGAATTTGATACTTTTGGTGATTCGGTGAGTAATGCTGGAGATCTCAACGGAGATGGCTTTGGCGATATAGTTATTGGGGCAAGATATGTTGATAATGATGGTCAAAGTTCTGTTGGAGCAAGTTATGTAGTTTTCGGCCAATCTGATATTGGCGTATCTGGTAATTTACAAGCAGCTCAACTTGATGGGCAAAATGGTTTTGTCATTACAGGCATTGATGAAGGTGGAAGAAATGGTCTTGCAGTTAGTAATGCAGGCGATCTTAATGGTGATGGTTTTGAAGATCTGATCGTTTCTGCTCCTGGTGCGGGAGAAATTATCAATCGTTATGGCTATGATGACTCCGATCGCCGAGGAGAAATTTATATCATCTTTGGTAATGATAATTTGGGAACTTCTGGTAGTTTTGATTTATCTGCACTAGATGGAACTAATGGCTTTGTGGTGAATGGTCTTAACCAAGATGACTATACTGGTAGTTCTGTCAGTAACGCAGGCGATATTAATGGTGATGGGTTTGCTGATCTTCTGATTGCGTCTCCTTTTGCTAACGATCCTCTTGGTGGGGATTATCAAACTCAGAGTTATGTTCTCTTAGGTGGAACTGATGTGGGAAGTGAGGGAAGTATCGAGATAGACCAAATTAATGGCTTTGTGATTAATGGCTTAGATTAATATGATGGTGCAGGAAGAGCGGTGAGTAATGCCGGAGATGTTAATGGTGATGGTCTTGATGATTTTCTAATCGGGGCACCTTTTACCGACAGCAATGGCAATGAGAGTGCAGGAGCAACTTATGTAATTTTTGGTTTTGAAGAATCGCCAACTAATAGTAACGATATTGAAGGAACATCCGGTAATGATATTTTAGCTGGTACTGCTAACAGCGACACTATTAGAGGCAAAGCAGGAAATGATCGGATTCAGGGACTTGCTGGAGATGATGCTATTCTTGGTGGCAATGGCAGCGATACTCTCTTTGGTAATCTTGGGAATGATTCTTTAGTGGGCAATAGAGGCTTTGATTTACTTTCTGGTGATGCCGGTAATGATAAGTTAAGCGGTGGCTTAGGTGCAGATACCTTGCGAGGTGGCGCGGGTAATGACAGCTTAAGGGGCAATTCTGGCTTTGATCTACTTTCTGGGAATAATGGTGATGATGTTCTAGTTGGTGGCAATGGCAATGATGTTTTACGGGGCGATGCTGGCCGCGATCGCCTAAGCGGAGGTCAGGGCAATGACACTATCTTTGGTGGTCAGGGTAACGACTTATTTATTCTCCGCGCGGGAGAAGGAACGGATACGATTGTTGATTATCGTGATGGCATCGATAAATTTGTCCTAGCAGATGGTTTGACATTCGGACAGTTAGAAATTGTCCAGAATATTAGCAATACCCAAATTCAAATCGGTGGTAGTGGCGAAATATTAGCTAACCTCAACTCCGTGACAGCTAATGCTTTGGATGCATCAGATTTTATTACTCGGTCTTAATTGATTATCTAGTATTAGAATAAATACAGAATCTTAGAGAAAAATTAAAATTTTGGGGAACAATAGTAGGCGTGGTTTTGCTTCGATGTTCTTCTCGGAATTATTATGGGTCAATTATCGACAAATAAGATTGCTCTGGCAATTTTCTTAGGGTTAACTTCTGCGATCGCCCTCGGCTCTACTGGTTGTGTCTTCAAGGAAGATATCAACCTAACGAGCTCTGTTACGAAGGCAAAAGAAACATCCCTAGAAGAGAATCGTGCTAGTTTGGTCTCAGCAACAGATCTCATCGTTCAAAATCAGGGAAATGAAGCTCTAGAAAAGCTATCAGAACTAGAGCAAAGCTATCCCCTACTTAAACCCTATATTCTCCTCAAAAGAGGCCAAGCCTATCAATTAGCGGGTGATGCCCAACAAGCAACACAGACTTGGAACAATCTGGTACAAACTCATCCCGATTCCCCAGCAGTTGCTGAGGCTTTGTACTTCCTTGGTCAAAGCAATCAAGCCTATTGGCAAGATGCGATCGCGAAATTTCCCCAGCATCCGAGGACCCATCAGATAATTCGCCAATTATTACAACAAAATCCCAATCAACCCCGACTAATGGCGATTTTAGTCAAATATGCTCCTGATGATGCAGGGGTACATGAAATTGCCCATAAATTAGCGACTAATTATAGTGGTCAACTAACGCCCCAAGATTGGGAAGCGATCGCAGATAGCTATTGGAAAAAATGGGATTATGGCAAAGCAGGTCGCGCCTATGCCAAAGCTCCCGCAACATCTCGCAATCTTTATCGCGCAGGCAGAGGCTATCATCTGGGCAATGGTGCAACAACCGCCAAGAAGTTTTATCTACAACTGTTAGAAAAATATCCTACTGCCGAAGATACAGGTTTGGGTTTACGTAGGCTCGCCTTGATTGTGAATAAAACCGAAGCCCTGGCCTATCTCGATCGCGTTATTCGTGATTTTCCCCAACAAGCCCCAGAAGCTCTGTTACAAAAAGCTACAATATTTGAGTCTTTAAAAAATACCCGTGCAGCCGATCAAACCCGAGAAAGATTAATCACTGAATATAAAAGTTCTGATGCTGCTGCTGAATATCGTTGGAAAGTTGCTCAGCAAAAAGCGAAACAAGGAGATCTAGTCACAGCTTGGCAATGGGCACAAGCGATCGCGGTTAACAATCCCAATAGTTCTTTAGCCCCGAAAGCTTCCTTTTGGATCGGCAAATGGGCCCAAAAACTAGGACGCCCAGAAGATGCGACCACTGCTTTTCGAGCTACCTTGGCGCGTTTTCCCCATTCCTATTATGCTTGGCGTTCTGCCGTTGCTTTAGGTTGGAATGTTGGTGACTTTACTAGTATCAGAGATATTCAGCCACAAATAATCTCAAAAGTTTATTTTGTGCCCCCAGGAGGTTCTCAAATATTCCGAGAACTTTATCAAATCGGATTAACAGAAGATGCCTGGATGCAGTTTCATACCGAAATGGCAGATAAAACAGAATTAAGCGTACCCGAAGAATTTACCTATGGTTTAATGCAACTACATCGAGGTCAAAACCTGCGGGGAATTAACAAAATTTGGTATCTCAAAAATCGCACTAAACCCGAAGATATTCAACAATGGCAAGCTCTGCGACAAACTAACGAATATTGGCAATCCTTATTCCCCATTCCTTTTGAAGAGATTATTCTGCGATGGGCCAGACAACGTAAAATTAATCCTCTGCTCGTTACATCCTTAATTCGCCAAGAATCTCGCTTTGAACCAGAAATTGGCTCTTCTGCTGGAGCTTTAGGTTTAATGCAAGTGATCCCCCCAACAGCACAAAATGTTGCCAGACAAATTGGCCTACAAAATTATTCGCTAAAAAATCCCGAGGATAACGTGAATATCGGGACTTTTTACCTCGATTTCACCCATCGCAAATACAGTAATAACTCGATGCTCGCACTAGCAAGTTATAACGCCGGCCCCAATCGTGTCGCTCAATGGGTCTCTCGTTATGGTCTGCAAGATGTGGACGAATTTGTGGAGAAAATCCCTTATCGTGAAACCAAAGGCTATGTAGAATCAGTATTTGAGAATTACTGGAATTACATGCGAATTTATAATCCCGAAACTGCCCAACTATTTCAAAAAATTAATCAGGCTAATAACAATTTATAAAATCTTAGGTTATATTGGAGCCGGATTATTAAAAAAAGCTTAAGCACAGGAAATGTTGTGATGAATCTTTGGATTAACTTTGAACAAAGTATCGGACAAAGACTTAACTGCCAAGATTTGGATAATGAACAAAATAAAGCCAAAAATTTGCGTTCTCACGGGGCAGCAATTGTTCGGGGAGTAGCAGGTTCAGGAAAATCGTTGGTCTTACGGAATCGTGTATCTAAGTTATTAGAAGAGTTTGATGATATTTTAGTGCTGACCTATAACCGTTTCATGAGTGGTTGGCTAAAATCCAAATTACAAGGTAACAGTATTAATGTGGAATGTAAAACCTTTCATCAATGGGCTTTTCAGAAACTTGATTATAGTTATAAATATGATCTTTATGACCCAGATGAGATTATTAGATTAGCTCGTAAGTCGAAAAGAAAATATCAAGCTATTTTAATTGATGAAGCACAAGATTTTCCTAATCAATGGTTTCAAGCTTTGTTAGAAATGTTGGAGCCCGAAACAGAATCTCTATTTATTGTTTATGATAATACTCAATCTGTTTATGGTCAGCCCCATCGTAGACAATCAGATTGGACTTGGAAAAGTATAGGAATTAATATTCCTGGGGGGCGTTCTCAAGTATTTGATGTTAATTACCGTAATAGTCCTGAGATTTTGGATGTAGCTTGGAATTTTATTGAACCTGCCTTAATTTCTGCCAATATGAAAGTAGAAAAAAGAGAACGAGACGAATCGGGAAAAGTAATTAGAACTCCTGGCATTGGCAGTATTATCGAACCGAAAAAGAAACTTTCCCGCAGTTCTGGCATTCAGCCTTTATTACAAGAAGTCTATTATGAAGATATGCCCAGTAAAATTGCGTTTCAAGTACAAGAAGCTCTAATGAGTAATGCTGATTCTTCTATTGGGATTTTGATTCATCCTCAAGTCAAGAATTTACAACAAGAAATTAGTAAAGAATTAGGAATGTTAAATATCGAACATCATGCACCTAAAGCTTCACGCGATCGCGATGGCAATGTGGTAAATCGGCCTTATATTGTAGTTGATTCTTGGAATGCTCTCAAAGGAGTAGAGTTCGACGCCGTTATCATTGCGGGAATTGATAGTTTAGTGGAAATTACAGACGATTTTGATCGCAATTTCGAGGCTAAAGCAGGACTCTATACTGCCATGACTAGAGCAAAGGATCATTTAGTGATGCTTTATGAAAATAAAAACCCGACTGTTGATTTGATTGAATCTTCCTTAAAAATGACCGACAGATTGGATGCTGTCGATTAAGGATGGCTTAAAAAGTTTGAGAAAAGTTAGCTTTGTCTTACCTACTTAAATCTGAGACAATTAAGCAATCAAAATAGAATAAAAAAATAAGTCATGAATCACGATCTTGTTCCCTTTTTAGCTGGGGTAGCTCTTCTAATAGGATATCTAGTTTTTTCTGCTCTAACTGAAATGGGAACTAAATTGCCTTGGAAGAAATAGCAATTTAAGGTTATTCATTAGCTTGAAATTAAGAATGAAAGTATTTTGAGAATCTCCACTCTATAATTGCAAGGGAAAATTACTGATGATATTGAAATATATCGTAAACATAAGTAATCCTTAGCTAGCGGTAGAAAATACTTTCAAAGGGCAAGAGCAAAACCGATGAACATAATTAAAACGAAAATTCCCGATGTTGTAATCATTGAACCAAAGGTTTTTGGCGACGATCGCGGATTTTTTATGGAAAGTTTTAACGCCCAAAAATTTACTGAAGCCACAGGAGTAGCCACAGAATTTGTTCAGGATAATCACTCGCGCTCTGGCAAAAATGTCTTGCGGGGTTTACATTATCAAATCCAACAAGCTCAAGGAAAATTAGTGCGCGTAGTCGCAGGAGAAGTTCTTGATGTGGCAGTGGACATCAGAAAAAGCTCTCCTACCTTTGGCCAATGGGTAAGCTGCTTATTGAGCCAAGAAAACAAACGTCAGTTCTGGGTTCCTGCTGGATTTGCTCATGGTTTTGTCGTGCTTTCTGAGACCGCAGATTTTCTCTATAAAACCACCGATTATTACGCTCCAGCCTATGAACGTTCTATTCTCTGGAATGATCCAGAACTCAATATTGACTGGCAAATTTTAGGAGAACCGATCCTATCTGCAAAAGATAAATCTGCTCCAACTCTCAAAGAAGCCGAGGTTTTCTCATAAGTAATAAGTAATGAGTAATGAGTAATGAGTAATTGAAGAAAGAAAACTTGTTTAATGGTCAATGGTCAATGTTAAAAAAGTTCCCAGGCTTTGGCAATAAAGTCCTTTAGCCAACGACGTTGCATCACATCGAGGATCAAATCATCTTGTAAGACTTCTTGTTGTACATCTTCTAAAGATTGACCTTTTTTTCTGGCTATGCCGATCACGCCTGCGATCGCGGCAATAATAACATCTTCATTAA
>JBCCYD010000317.1:0-7270 GCA_039190385.1 Cyanobacteria bacterium P01_F01_bin.143
ATAAACCGTAACGTTTTTTTCTACAAAATCGTCAACAATTTCAGGTTTATAGTTCAACTCTTTTTCAAGTTGTTTTGTAATATCATCAATATTTGATTTACAATTATGTTCTAAATCAGAAATTACTGCAATATTCTTTGTATATATGTCAGGCTCATCTTTTAATTGTTTAGAAGCATCAACAATGGCTTTAACAATATCTGTTGCACCACTTGCATTGGCTTTAATATTGTCTAGCTCTTTAGTGAGTTTGTTATAGTTGCTTATTCCTAAAGTAATTCTTGGTTCAATCTTGCAGTTATCGTTATCATTATCATTTTGTCTGTTAGCAGATGTAAATCCACCAATTTCAATTAAGCCAATTTTTCTATATTTCTTTTTATTAGAAAAATCATTTTTAATCCAATTTTTAGCTGTTTCTAGTTTTGCTGATTTTTCTCGACAATTACCATCTTCATCTAATTTTGGTTTATTTTCTTCACTAAGTGCTTCTGAATAACAGCCCATACTTCCGCTATTATCAATTACATACATCATTATTTCAGGATCATTTTGAAGAGATAAAATTGCCTCTAACAAGATGAGTAATAAAATAACAGTAATAACAATCCTAATTCTTTTTGATGCTAAAGTTAGAGAAAATGTTCTCAATATTTTTCCAATACTATGGTTTTGTGGAATTAAAGAATTTATTATATTTACAGTAAAAGCAATCAATGCACTGCAAATGAGTGAAACAATACCAACTAAGAACAAATTTTCAGAAAACGTTGCATATATAATTGCATAACCAAGACTTAATAATAATATCAATAAAACCAAGTCATTAATTCTTCTCTGTCTATTGGTTCTCATTGAAAAAGCTAGATTAACAACCGCGTAAATATATATTACAGTAAAATGACAAAGCAAATCAAGGATAAATGTTAAATTTTTTATCAAAATATTCTTTTTAGCAATCAAGTCCCACATACTATCCAACTTTTAGGATAATTGCTGGCAAATTTGTATAAAGCGCTTGAAGACTACCCTTAAGTTGAGCTTTCGCTTTATAAAACAGGCCAGACTATCGGAAAATGATCTTAAATAAATAAACTTATCGGGAGAAAAAACTAAAGTGATCGCACTTGGACTAAAACCAAAGATAAAAGCGATCACAGATCACATTTTTGATTAACGAGATTTGGAACTGTTAAATAATAAAAGGGAGGTGATGTTGTCCAGTTTTTCCCTTAGTGCGATCGCCATTGTATAATTCGGGAATGAAAAAGCTTACTATTACTCGACCTGACGATTGGCTATCTTCATCTAAGGGACGGCGCGGCACTCACAGCTGTTTTACCCTATACAGCGCGTCAGTTTTCCCGTGCGATTGTCATGCCAAATTTGAAGCCTCCAGTGCGATCAGTAGCTGATGCTGCAGCCTATCGCGATCGCGCCTGCCAAACAAAGATAATAAACTCGAAAATTACAGAATAATTCTAGAGGATAGCTCTTCCAATACAAACTACCTATAGATAGAATTGCCGTGATAATCAACAATCCAGACAAGATTATTTTAATAATTTGTAATAGATAGTTTTTGTTCAATGTAATCAGCCTTAGTTATGCGAGTGTATTTACTCATCACGCTATTATAATGCGTATATCATTACTAACTACATAAATAGTTTCAACATGCTTGTAAATGTAGTTGTTGACGATGATTTAATTGCTCAAGCCCTTAAAGCCACTGGCTTAACCACCAAAAAAGATGTTGTAGAACAAGGTCTTAAGCTACTCATTAAGAGACAAGAGCAACAATCGATCCGTAGTTTGCGAGGCTCAGTTAATTGGGAAGGAGATTTGGATGATACGCCGCAACACAACAGATTAACTTAAAGCTTGCGATAAGCCCGTTTTGAAGCAATTTTGCCATCCCGAATTGTTAACAAATCACAAGCGGGAATCTCGAAAGCTTCACCTTGCTCATTGGTTCCTGTGGCAAGAACTTCAATCACAATCTCATCTCCTACTGCAAAGTAGCGAACAGAACTCCATTTAATATCCGGGGCTGATTTGAATAGTCCTTCAACCGCAGCTCTTACGGCCTCACTACCTTTATAGTGAAACCCCCAAGCTCTAGAAGAGGGTTCAAATTCACAATCACTGGTCATCAAATCCATAATGGCATCTACATCATGGCTGCTCCAGGTTTGTAAGAAATTTTGCACAAAATCATCTAGTTGAGTGGTTGTCATCGAATTTCATCCTCAAAATTTATTGGTTTTATAGAAGCAAACTTATCCCTGAGCAGTAGCTAAAGATTTTGGCTCAGCAGGATGCACCCATTGGGGTTTTGGCATAACATTCACTGGTGCCAATGGAGTCTGTTCTCGCTTATTCTGGGCAATATAGGGAGTGAGGTTCATATGCTGATCAAGATGTTCTCCCACGGCCTGTCGAAGTCGAAACATCATCCGCTCGTAGTCTCTTGGCTCTTGGTCTTGAATCGCTCGACGATTACCAACCTCAATTTCTTCCTCTCGCATAATTTGCCAAACCAAGCGTTGGCGCTGGCGATGTTCTGGGTAAAGATGTCCCCAAACATTAGTATCTTCCATTTGGTAAGGCTCATCGCAAATACCATTGAAATGCGATCGCGAACTCACTTCTCCAAAACGCCGTACCAAAGAAATCGCTTGGGGATGATTATGGGACATATAGGCAATTTGATTTTGTTCTTCCAACATCTCGTAGAGATCTTTGACATAGGTTTCATAGCTTTGGAAGCGAGAAGATGATAAATTCCCCTCATCAAAAGCACCGAGTACTTCTTGGACTGCATAGTAAGCGGTAGCAACCCCACCTGTGAGGCCAGGCGATCTCAGAGGATCAATGAAGAAAGCGGCATCTCCAATTAATAACCAACCATCGCCTGTAACTTTCTGGGCAAAGCGGCGGAAGTTTGTGCGTACGGCATAGGGTTTGTGACCGGGGTAATGATCTTCTAGGATTTCGGCACCATCAAGCATTTTTGCCAGGGTGGGAAGTTGACGTTTGTAGTGATCAAAAGCTGCTTGGGAACCTTGGGACAAGATTTTATCGCGATCGCTGCGCAGCACGATCCCAATGCTCCATATCTGTTCGTAGGGACAGTCAAATTTCTGGGAAAGCTCATCACGGCTCAACACAGGATTTTCGGGATTGGTCAGATAGCTAAACATCGCCCGCAGATTGTTATCTGTCGCTTTTTCCCAGGAAACAATAGGAATATACCAAACCCAACCTTCTTTGAAACAAATATGTTGGGTATATTCATCTCGGGGAAATTCCGCCGTATTTTGCCATCCTTGATAATTCTTGAGCCATTTAACATTTTTGAAATAAGCCCAAGCGGCATTAGTTTGGAAAGGAACATTCGATTGGCAATACTGGCCAAAATGACGACCTAAAACACTAGATGGCCCCGAGGCATCAACAACTAAACGCGCCTTAATCTTGATATTACCCGAGGGAGTCTGGCAACTAAGAGAATTTGCCCCGGCACTAAATACCGATTCTCTGGGTTGAACTTTATGATTCCAGAAAACACAGACCCCAGCTCGCTCTGCATTGGTAGCTAACAAACCATCACAAACACGACGCTCTACTTGAAATGTTTCATCAAAAGTTTCGGTAATGTACTCAGGAGCAGTTTGCAGATTGTCGGTGTTGGCGTCGGAGTGCCAGAATCCTAAACCATTTTTGGTGTAAAACAGCCTTTGCAGAACCTCATGGCGAATTCCCGTGGAACGCATAGCTCGACAAAAACCTGAGAGGGTGCTCTCACCGATTTTATGTCCTGGGGATTTAGCACGATCTAATACTGCAACTTTGAGAGAAGGTCTCTCCTGTTTGAGCCAGGTGGAGAAGAGTAAACCTTGAGGACCAGCACCAATGACGGCGACATCATAATTCGGAAGATGGGAGTGCATAAATTAAATCCCTTAACAGTATATATCCATTGTGTATTTTTTAAAGCAGCTTTCAGGTAGATTACGCCCAAGTTTTAGCATGGACTTCTCCACGTGAGAACCGCTATAGGTAGCTTAATCGAGAACTGTACAAAAGTTTGTATTATGTTGAACCTTGAAATAACTTGATGAAGTCATGGAACTCTCAATTTCTGTGGTTTTAAAATCTAAAATCTATTAAATTAAATAAAAAATATACATTCACAAAAAAGGAGAAAATTATGCCATTTGAAGCAAAGCAGTATGGAAATTTTGTTGCGGAGAAGTCCGCAGCTCATAGAAATCTAATCCCCGATTATGATGGAGAAAGTACTGATTTTGATTGCATTACCATCGGTAGCGGTATGGGCGGAGGGATTTTTGCTGACGACCTGGCTGATCGAAATACTACTTCTGGGCGCAGTTTTTTAGTAATTGAGGCTGGTTCATTTCTCTATCCAACTCATGTCTACAATGTTTGTAATTTCCCAAATTTTACTGTTGCTGGTAACTTTGCAGTCGAATCTTTTATCAAAGAAGAGAGCGAGAAATATTATATTGGTGAGTGGCCTCAACTAAATTTTGGTGGCCGGGCAATTTTTTGGTCTGGTCTAATTCCTTCTGTGCAACCTTGGGAACTGGAATTTTTTCCCGAGCAAGTCCGCCAAGATCTCAACAATACCTATCTTGCTCGTGCTAGTAAGATTATGAATCAGTCGATATCTATGGGGCAAGTCAGTGCCGCTATTGTTGAGTATTTGCGTGGTACTGATTTAAATGATGAGTTTATGATTGTAGAGACGCCCAGAGCTCTCCATCAACCCTATCTTAATTCCAATGGTACGCTATCGGATGACTTCTTTATTGAACCAACAGGAGTTTTTAATACTGCCGAACTTTTGATTAACCAACTTCGTTTGTTCGACAAAAAAGATAATCCTTCTGACAAGAAGAGTGAGTTTAATGTTAAGCTGAATAGCTTTGTTGAGACAGTAAATCGACTTGATAATGGTAATTATGAAGTTAAGACAGTTGACACGGTAACTAATCAATCACGCAGCTTTTTTGCGCCTAATGTTGTGGTGGCTGCGGGTTCGATTGAAAGTCCGAAAATTATTCGTCGTTCTAATGTTTATGATCGGCTTCCTGATTATGCAAAAAATTTAGTTGGTTTAGGATTGACCGATCACCCAACTACTAATCCGATTAAGGCTAAGGTGACAAATATTGGGCCGATTACTATCAATACAGATGATCATGGAAAAATTATGTTCTACTCCCGAGGGAATAGGGAACCCGATGGTTCTATTCGCTATCCTTTCAACATTGAAATGAACGTCAATGGGGAATATTGGCACAGAAGAGAGAACGATCCGACTAATCCTTCTGATGAGCCAGTCGATGAAGTGACAATTGAGATTAAATTTAGCTTTGGGAATCCTCTAGAAGATCAAAATGTCATTCAGCCCCAAAGCGATGACGACTATAAGTCAAAGATTTTCTTTCGGGATCATCGCGATACTGAATATCTCTATGGGAATCGTTTTCCAGCTTTGGCAGGTTGGAATAAGAATGCTGATGAAGTTTATGCGACACTTAATGGGATTACCTATCAAGTTTTGTCCAAGTTTAGTTTTTTTGGTAACGAAGCTCGTCCCTTGGGGGAGAATTGGTATGGGCCTTTTAATAATTTTGGCTATGGCACTGTTCACCATGCGATCGGGACTTTACGTATGCCTTTTAAGCCTGCTTGGAACGCTCCGTTCCAGCTTGATTCTGTAGTTGATCAGAATTTACAGGTTATTAATCATGAAGGCTTGTATGTATGCGATATGTCAGTAGTGCCTTTTAGTTCGGCGGCTAATCCAGTGCGGACGCTTGGCGGACTTTCTCTGCGACTTTCTGAACATGTATTATCTAAACTCTAGGAGACTTTGCTTTCATCTTCGGTTATTGATAATAGCTCGCGGTTTTTTTAGCGATCGCCATTGTATAATTCGGGAATGAAAAAGCTTACTATTACTCGACCTGATGATTGGCATCTTCATCTACGGGATGGTGAGGCACTGAAAGCTGTTTTACCCTATACAGTGCGTCAGTTTGCTCGTGCGATTGTCATGCCAAATTTGAAGCCTCCAGTGCGATCAGTCGCTGATGCTGCGGCCTATCGCGATCGCATTGTCGCAGCAATTCCTCCTGGCCAACAGTTTGAGCCCCTGATGACGCTTTATCTCACCGATAACACCAGTCCCGAAGATATTATCGCAGCTAAGAAATCAAAGTTTGTCAAGGCGGTTAAGTATTATCCAGCGGGTGCGACGACTAATTCAGATTTTGGGGTGACGGATATTCGTAAATGCGATCGCGTCTTTGAAGCTATGCAGCAGGTGGACATGCCTTTATTACTGCATGGAGAGGTGACCGATAAGCATGTTGATGTGTTTGATCGCGAGAAAGTATTTATCGAGAAATATTTAGTATCTCTCAGGCAGCGATTTCCCAATCTACGCATAGTATTTGAGCATATTACTACCTCAGAGGCGGTGCAGTTTGTCCTGGCAACTGACAAAGTTGCGGCAACGATCACGCCTCAACATCTATTGTTTAACCGCAATAGTATATTCAAGGGTGGCATTCGCCCTCATTTTTATTGTTTACCGATTTTAAAGCGAGAAACACATCGTCAGGCACTTGTAGAAGCG
This sequence comes from Cyanobacteria bacterium P01_F01_bin.143, assembly GCA_039190385.1. Taxonomy (GTDB): domain Bacteria; phylum Cyanobacteriota; class Cyanobacteriia; order Cyanobacteriales; family Xenococcaceae; genus Xenococcus. The sequence goes on from JBCCYD010000317.1 coordinate 6,677, forward strand.
GTTACATCTGGTAATCCTAAGTTTTTTCTGGGGACTGATAGTGCGCCCCATACCCGCGATCGCAAAGAAACTTCTTGTGGTTGTGCTGGTTGTTTTTCTGCTCTACACGCGATCGAGTTGTATGCTGAAGTTTTTGAGCAGGCTGAGGCCTTGGATAAATTGGAAGCTTTTGCTAGTTTCTATGGGCCTGATTTTTATCAACTTCCTCGCAATACGGAACAAATTACTTTGACTAAAAAGATTTGGCGTATTCCTGATGAGTTGCCATTTGTTGAATCTAGTCTGGTTCCCTTATGGGCAGGTCAGGAGATTACTTGGCAAGTGACATAAGAGAGAAGCTCTAGTTTATGAATTCATCTAATGAAAGCGGTTCAAAATTTACTCCTTTATTTTGCTTTAATTCTAAGTGTTTAGTCCATGCTCGATCAATAATTGCAGATTTAAATGCCTGTCTAATATCAAATCACTCTAAATATGCTATAAATAGAGTCTGCGATCGCGAACTCAAAAAATCACAGAGGCTAGAGAAGTGGCAGGAAAACTAAAAATAGAAATTAGTGAATCTATTGAAACATTATCAAATTTACTTAAACA
>JBCCYD010000318.1:0-7238 GCA_039190385.1 Cyanobacteria bacterium P01_F01_bin.143
CCAAAATGATCAATTAATTATTGAAGACGCAGAATCAATTCAGCAAGAAAAATTATTGCTAGATAACAATATAGTTACTTTTTCTCGTGCATCTTATTATGGACTTATTATAATTAATCGTGCTATATCCAAAATGGGGTTGACAAAATTAGATCAATCTTGGATAAAAAAAGCAAATATTTCATTGAAAACTTTAGATGATTTTTGGAATCAGTTAGAAATTCCTGAAGATAAATTTATTACAATTTGTCAGGCAGTAGGCATTGAAAACTGGGAGCAAGTTACTCTTCCTCGCAATCTTCACATAAAAAGTAATAGTCTATACGACTTCAAAATTATGCATACTAAAATAACAAATGCACAAATTTTAGTAGAAACTATTCAAGAATTAGGTATTACTGTGCTCATAGATGGAGAAGTTCGTGGTTACCAAAATCAAACAGTTGATGCAGACATTGTTGCCTATCTTGAAGGTGATTACGATCTTGGTTGGATTGAGAATAGTGATGGTACGTTCATTTTAATTTATAATGAATGTATATTGAATAATAGAATACATGACTATATAGAAATAATTAATTCTATTCATAATCAATACTTCAAAAAAAGTCACTAATTTTATTAAGCTAAATTTTTATGTAATTAAAATTTTAATATTTTTCAATTCTTTGTTAATGTCAGTTCTGGTTAATATAGTCCTGACTCAAGCTACGGATCGCAGTCAAAAACAAACTACACAGAAAAATAATGCGATTCAATTCATCCTTAAAACAAAAACGACAAATATGTTATTTGTTGGACTTCCTTTCCCGGTGAATTTCATAAAGATCCTGCCGATTATATTATTGAAGCTTTCAAAGAAGTCTGTAGTGGAATTGGTAAAAGATAAAAGTGACAGAAAGTAGCAGTTTGATCTTGTTACATCGAATACAAGTCAATTTGATATTCAAACATTTTAAATGAGAGGTTCGCGACTTCTATCTGGCATGAACCCAATCGCGATCGCGGCTACCGAAGTTATCCCCAACAAATAAAAAGCAGGAGCATATAAATTACCACTCACCTCAATTAGCCAAGTAGCAATCAAGGGAGAAGTTCCGCCCACAATGCCAATACCCAAGTTAAAAGCAATTGAATATGCCGTTAGTCTAGTTTCTGAGGGAAATAACTCCACCATCATGGCCGGAGAACTGCCTAACAAAATACTAATCAAAAGCGCTAACTCAATCTGAACAAACCAAATCCAGAGTATATTATCTTGATACAACACGACAAAGGCCGGGTAACTCGATAGGGCAAGACCTATCATAGCGATCAACAACCAAGATTTACGTCTCAGGGTGCGATCGCTTAACCAACCGATAATAGGAATCACACCTAGTAACAAGGCGATCGCGACAGTATTGATCAGCAAAGCTTTACTCAAACTAACATCCGTAAATTGAGCTAAATAGGTTGGTAGATAAACTAGTGGCAAATAAAAAACTACCCCATAACCACTGGCATAAATCGTTGCTTGAATCATGGGAATCAAATTTTGCCTAAGAGCGCTCAAAAATGTGGTTTGACTGTCTAAATGATGTTCCTCAAAGACCTCAGAAATTGGGATATCTCGGCGTAGATAAAATCCCACTAACCCCAACAAACCACCAAGCAAAAAAGGTAAACGCCATCCCCAATTCTGAAGACTAGATTCGGTTAAAAGATTGGCCATAAAAGTCACCATACCCAAACCCAATAACATGCCAGACATAGAGCCTACATTAGTAAAACTGGTGGCAAAACCACGACGATCTTGGGGAGCTGTCTCTGCCACATAGGTCACTGAACCGGTAAATTCTCCGCCTACAGATAAGCCCTGAATTAGCCTTAGAATTATCAGCATAATTGGTGCAGCAATGCCAATTTGCTCGTAAATTGGCAATGTTCCCAGCAGAAAAGTCGGAATTGCCATCAAGATCACAGAGAGAAAGAGTTCTCGGCGACGACCAAAGCGATCGCCTATATAACCAAACATACCAGCTCCAATCGGTCGCATAATAAACCCAGCCGCAAATACTCCATAAGTTTCTAATAAAGAAACAATGTCACTTTCATTAGGAAAAAATAGAACCGAGAGAATTGGTGCAAAATAACCAAAAAGCGCGAAATCATACCATTCGATGATATTGCCAATAACACCAGCTAAGACAATGGTTTTAGTCTTTTTAGGCTGATTATCTAGTTCATTATTGACAATTTGAGTTGTCGGTAGTTGTGCCACTGAATATTGCCACTAATCTTGAAACATAATCACTTTAGCAATTTCTAATTATTTTTCGCCTCAATTTGCCTAACTACAGTTAATGCAGAATAACTAACTCCTGCTGTGCCTTCTCCTGGATGAACTGAATCGCCCACTAACCAAAGATTTTTCATCGGAGTCCTACTTGCAAAACCAAAGGGGCCAAAAGTTGAGATGCGCTGTCCAATACCACCGACAATTCCGCGATCGCGTGCTGTATATTTGGCAAATGTTCTCGGTGTCGCTGTTTCCTGATGAACAATGGTCTCGGGAGTCAAATTAAAATAAGTCCCTAACCTCGCGATCGCCTCTTGAGTATATTGCTCTTTGATTCTTTCATAATTTTCTTTCGTCCCTTGCCACCAAATTCGAGTGTCCGTAAAGGAAGAAGCAATAATCGTCGCATAACCCTTCCTCGCCCTGCCATCACCTGGTTTACTCACCGAAACAAACAAAGAATTATTCTCGCCAATAACGCCATCGTAATCATAAAGAAATTGCAAATGAGGAGCACAATTATCAGGAAGTGCTGCTAGCTTTACACCCAAATAAATCACAAAAGCTCCTGAAGCTTCTGGTAATTTATCTACTCTCTGTTTATACCCTGCAAAAAGATCGTGATTCTCAGGTAATAACTTGACTAAATTTTGTACAGTGACATTGGTAACTATCTCATCCGCAGATTCTATGCTAGTCTCGCCTGTTTTTTGATTACGAACTTGAACTGAGATCGCTTTTTCTCCCCCAGTTTGAATTGCTTCTATGCTATGGCGCATTAATAATCTACCGCCATATTTCTCTAAACCAGCTACTAGGCGATCGCTTAAGACCTGCATACTTCCTTGAAGATGAAATAATCCTTGGGGCGCTTGGGACACAGCTAAGGCAGTTGCTGCATAGAGCAAAGCGGTCTCATCAGCATTCACTTGAGAATATAATTTAAGCTGCATATCCAGAAAAGTTTTCAGCCGTTTGTCCTCAGCTAAACCATAAAGCTTCAGTGCATCGGTCACGCTCATCAAAGTGAAAGGAACAGTAACCAAAGTTCCCAATCTCACCGAGGATACTAATTGCCATAAATCCCAAAGATTACGAGGAGGTAAAACCGGATCTCTGCCCTGAAACTGCCAACTAGCAGTAAATAATTTATTTAATAATTGCCAAAATGGTTCACTCCCCAGAAATTGCTTTTGTCTTTCCTCCTGCCACTTAATCGGATCTCGCCAAACCGTAATCGGCTCTGTTTCTCCTGGCAAAAATACCGCACAGGCGCGATCGCATTTGGCAGCCTCAGGCGGTTCAATGGCTAATTCTTGAAAAATTCTCTGGTGAATTCCCCCTGGCTCTAGACCTGCTACCTGGGTTGCCCCCACATCAAAGGTAAAACCGCGACGTTTGAAAGTAGAAGCACAACCCCCTGGTATGATCGCCTGATCATAGATGGTGACATCATAACCTCGTTTAGCTAGCAAAGCGCCTGCGGTTAATCCGCCAATTCCTGCGCCAACGACAAGTACACGAAGTTTGTTTTTTTGAGATTGCGCATTCTTCATCGAAGGATTTATTGTTTACATTTTTTAACAATTATTCAATTATTTTGTCATATTTATCATCGATAAATCAAATTGAGGAAATTTCCAAAAGTTAGGGTTCCTGTTTCACCAAATAGTTAGCAAAGCAAGAACCCTATAAATTTTGCAAGTATTAGAAAATCTAGCCAATCACTTGACTAATGGTAGAGCGATGTTAAGCACTCTCGGCATCAGCAGGAGGGAGTAGAGACTGGGGCAAGTCGTCTAAGGTTTGATTTACGGCCTCACAAAAAGATTTCATTTGCAAGACTGTCATAGTGGGTTCAGCTTGACCCTTTTCCCAACGTCGAATTGTGGATACGGCTACACCGATATCTCTAGCTAATTGTTCTTGGGATAATTGAGCTGTCAACCTTAGCTGCTTGAATGGAGAATTAGTTTTTTGTGGTTGACCTTTTTTTGGTCTAGTCATGGCGGTTTATATTTTAAATAGAACTGTTCTTTGCTTAAAAAAGCATTTGCATCATATCAAGATATAGATTATATAACAATAGGCTTAAAATATTACTGCTATTGTTAATTAATCTCAAAATTTGATGTTTACTAGAAATTCAGCCAAATAATTCACTGCAATTCTTATCTTTCAACAACCCGAGGAATCACAAACATGTACTCTGTATGTATTTTTTCTATACAGGGAAAATTTATCATTCACGCATCGAGAAGAGTAAAAATATACAATTTTGAATTTCTCCGTCATCTTCTCAGGTAAACAACCAATATCTCGATTTGATATGGATAATCTGCATTTTCTATGCTATCAATTCATAATAGTAAATGAAAATGCCACTCTTGCTAAAAAATTAATACTTGGTAAATATATCTAATTTCCCGTAAGAGTTAACAGAATACATATTACTTTACTACCCAAACTATTTTCATAAAGTAATTATTAAGTTTTACATTCTGTCGGATAGTTACAAATATGTATCTTTTTTGCTGGCACTAACTTTACTTATGAGTAAATAACCTGAGCATATAACCCATACTAGTAATAATGAACCAATAATTTCTAAAATGGTTTAATTGCCAAGATATTGTTGTAATTCTTAATGTTCTGAACATTTTTTTGACGCATTTTATTCTTGACTGTGATTTGGTTGGCTCTCGAATACCACTAGAGAAGTAAGCTGCTAAAGTAATGTAATATTAGAGCAAGGTTAGGTAAGATTTTTTAATCATTAAGGCAAAATAATCTCAAAAATCTCTATTTTTCTCTGCTAGAGGAGAATTTCTAACTTTTTGTTGGCACATTCATTATCATGAAATGAAAAATAAATAATTGCGTATCAAAAATGGAAATAGGTATCCCGAAAGAAACCAAAGATCAGGAGTTTCGTGTCGGCTTAACTCCCAATAGCGTTCGTGTTTTGTCTGCGCAAAATCATTTGGTATTTGTTGAAACAAACGCAGGTTTAGGTAGTGGTTTTAGCGATCAAGATTATTTACGAGCAGGGGCTAAAATCGTTCCTAGCGCGGAAGATGCTTGGAATAGACAGTTAATAGTTAAAGTTAAAGAACCTTTGCCCTCAGAATATGACTATATAAAGAAAGAACAGATTCTCTTTACCTATCTCCATTTAGCAGCAGATCGCCCTTTAACTGAACGTCTTGTGGAATCTGGAGTAACTGCGATCGCCTATGAAACAGTGGAATTAGACAATGGTCAACTTCCTTTGCTCACTCCCATGAGCATTATCGCTGGACGTCTCTCAGTACAGTTTGGGGCCAGATATTTAGAAAAACAACAGGGTGGCAGGGGCGTTTTACTCGGAGGAATTCCTGGTGTTCGTCCTGGCAGAGTAGTGATTATAGGCGGTGGAGTTGTCGGTACAGAAGCCGCGAGAATTGCTGTAGGAATGGGAGCTACAGTTCAGATAATCGATATTAACCTAGATCGTCTGTCCTATCTCGAAGATCTTTTTGGCTCGCGGGTGGAATTCCTTTATAGCAGTGCACCTCAGATAGAAGCAGTGGTTCCCGATGCCGATCTGCTTATTGGAGCTGTGTTAGTCGTTGGCAGAAAAGCACCTATTCTAGTAAATCGAGATTTAGTGAGTAAAATGCGTGATGGCTCGGTAATTGTCGATGTGGCGGTGGATCAAGGTGGTTGTGTCGAAACTCTTCATGTCACTTCTCATACTCAGCCTATCTATATAGAAGAAGGAGTTGTCCATTTTGGAGTGCCTAATATGCCTGGTGCTGTTCCCGCAACTGCCAGTCAAGCATTAAATAATAGTACATTGCCCTACACTGTGAAATTAGCCAATTATGGATTAGATGCTCTAGATAAAGATCCCGTCTTAGCTAGAGGTTTAAATGTGAAAAATGGTCAAATAATTCATCCTGCTGTTAGAGAATTGTTTTCAGATTTGTAATGCTTTGATAAAAGTTACCAAACTATGACAGAAAATAAGATTATTTTCAATTTATTTCGTTTTGTAAGCACAGATTCATATCAAGAGTGTGGTATGGTAATCGGTAAAAGATTAACATTTTGTTAAATCAGATACAAAAAATTTAGGACGTTTAGAGAGGCTAAAATCATGACCAATAAAGAAGTAGTTATATCTCCATCCATACTATCAGCGGACTTCAGTCGTTTAGGAGAAGAGATTCAGGCTGTAGATAAAGCTGGTGCTGATTGGATTCACGTTGATGTTATGGATGGTAGATTTGTGCCCAATATTACTATTGGTCCTTTGATTGTCGATGCTATTCGTCCTCTTACCAAAAAGCCTTTAGATGTTCATTTGATGATCGTCGAGCCTGAAAAATACGTTGCTGATTTTGCTAAAGCTGGTGCGGATATCATCTCTGTTCATGCAGAACATAATGCCTCTCCTCATTTACATCGTACCCTTTGTCAAATTCGTGAATTAGGTAAACAATCGGGAGTAGTATTAAATCCTTCCACATCTTTAGATATCATCGAATATGTTTTACCAGTATGCGATTTGATATTAATTATGAGTGTTAACCCTGGTTTTGGTGGTCAAAGCTTTATTTCTGACATGATACCCAAAATTCAAAAACTTCGTCGAATGTGTGATGAAAGGGGTCTAGATCCTTGGATTGAAGTTGATGGTGGATTGAAATCTCATAATACTTGGCAAGTACTTGAGGCTGGAGCTAATGCTATTGTTGCCGGTTCTGCTGTTTTTAAAGCTCCTGATTATGCAGAAGCTATTAGAGGTATTCGTAATAGTAAACGTCCTGAATTGCTTACAGCTTAAGTAATAAGTAATAAATAATAAGTAATAAGTTTTGGCGATCGCTGTTTGAGGGTAGATCGTCTTTTTTTTTGTCTCAATTTGCGATAATCTAAGCTTTAATATACAGAAAATATACCTAAGCTTAGA
>JBCCYD010000319.1:0-7212 GCA_039190385.1 Cyanobacteria bacterium P01_F01_bin.143
ACATTGAATTACTTTCAATTCTGCAGGACACGTTTTGAGATAGGTTTTTAAAAAGCTGGCAAGTTCATTTGTGATCCGTTCATCCGCATCTAAAATAAAAATCCACTCATTTTTTGCTTGCTTAATTGTCTTGGGTTTAATTGGTTTTGCCCTAGACTTATTTTTCCGTTTATTACTTAGACTAAGTTGCAAATGGGCCTTTGATTAAGTAATAAGTAATGAGTAATAAGTAATAAGTAATTAGCCATTAGCAATTAGCAATCAAAATGCATCTTGAAATTTCTCATCTCCATAAAATATTTCCGACAAAAAAAGGGGCAGTTATTGCCCTAGATAATATTAATATGCATGTGGAAACGGGAGAGTTTGTCTGTGTGGTGGGGGCATCGGGTTCGGGAAAATCTACTTTATTGCGTTTGATTGCTGGTTTGGATTTTCCCACTGGAGGAGAAATTACGGTAGATAATGCGATCGTGACAGGGCCTGGTGCCGATCGCGGCATGGTGTTTCAAAAATATACACTCTATCCCTGGATGAATGTACAGAAAAACGTCGAGTTTGGTTTGAAATTATTGGGATTTACGCCGAAAGCCAGACGAGAAGAAGCTTCTTATTATCTCAATATTGTGGGGTTAGCAGAGTTTGCCAAATCCTATCCCAAAGAGTTGTCCGGCGGAATGAAACAGCGTGTTGCGATCGCGCGGGCTTTAGCGACTAGTCCGAAAATACTCTTAATGGATGAACCTTTCGGAGCTTTAGACATTCAAACGAAGGAAAATATGCAACAGTTTCTCCTAGAAATTTGGCGTAAAACTGGTTGCACAATTTTGATGATTACCCATGATGTTCAAGAAGCAGTATTTTTATCGCAACGGGTTTATGTTCTCTCTTCTAGACCTGGGACTGTCAAAGAAGAAATTATCATCGATTTACCACGCGATCGCGATTATAAAATCAAACGTCAACCCGAATTTCACCAACAGGCTGATCTAATCATTGATTTACTTAGAAGTCTTTCTCTTACGCGACCCCAGGAAAACGTCGGTATTTGAGCATAAAGCCTAATATCATGACCAGAATAATAACTACTGTGCCAATCCCAACGGGATTAGGTAACCAAAATACAGCTTCGATATGATTTAATTGACCAGATTGTAATTGCCAGACTAGTCCTTGATCTGGTGCTACGGCAATCGGTTCAATATTATTCTCGTTGGAGATACTACTAGCGATCCAAGGCGTATTCAAATGAAATTCCAAATCGAGTAAGGAGTTGGGATCAATCGCAATTTTGCCTTGATTAGATAATAACTTTAAAGCTCGTAAATCAATATTGATATCAAGGTGATTGCGTTCGACTAATAATAAATTGCTCTGTTGCAGGGAAACTCCCGAACCCAATTTTACGAGTTCTGCTTGTTCTCCAACTATTACGGCGGAAGTATCAGGAACATTGGAGTTGAACAACTGATTAAACTTAGTTGCTAATTCTTGACCATTTTTAAAAGGAACGATGAGTACTATTTCGTCAGAGTTTAGATGTCGAACTTTGCCCTGTAACTGACGCGATCGCGATTCCACAGTTTTGAGCCAGGCGATCGCATCTGATTTACCGATACTAGAAAACTGCTCGCCAATCTTGATATGTTGAACTAATGTGCCACTGTAGGGACTATTAAAATTGATTCCCACATCATATCGAACACAACCAGTAAGTAAAGTTAAAAGACAGAAAATCAACGGTAACAAAAATCTCACAGGATTTCTACGGAAATTTTTTGCTGAACCTTTCAATTCTGATTGCTCACTCATCTAACTTACTCCTGATATTATTCATTACTGCCAAAACAATAATATTTAGCATTGTCGGCGGGAAGCCCCGCGCTGTAACGTAGTTTAACGTCGGGATGAAAGCCGACCTAGGGTTTATTGGCTTCTTATTGACAAGTTTGATACATAATATCATTGAACAAGGGTTTCGAGGGTTGTATAATTATTTTGCTCTGAAAGAAGACTAAAAGGCTCATCAGACAAATGTACCTCGACAACTTAAGATATAGGGTTCTACAGGGTAGTGTGGCTAAGATCAGTCGCTGCCTCCTTTGGCCATGAGCGTAAATTGGTAATGGCACAACATTACATAGTGTCATTGATTGAGGGAGTATTCTCTACCAGACGTTTCCGCTTATTCAAGCTATTCTGTCAATTACATTTGATACAAAATAACTGCAATTACCCTGGGTATTTTCGATATAAAGAAGTCAGAGATGTCTTGAAAAAAGCTATATTAGATTTAAGACTATAAAATTTTATCTGGACTTTGAGCAGTCGAGTAATGACGTTTTCGGTGTTCACAGAGAGAAAGCATCAAACTTCCAAAACGGCAAAGTTATGCTTCCTGTCACACCAATTACATCAAAGTATTTGTCTATATAAAATGGGCGATACGGGACTTGAACCTGTGACGTCCTGCTTGTAAGGCAGGCGCTCTACCACTGAGCTAATCGCCCTTTTGGAAATAATATAACATAACCTCAGCTAAAAACAAAATAATTAATTTTCAGATTCAGGGCAAACCCATCCTATCCAGACTGCCGACTTTGTATCGTAATACGAACAAAGTTCATTCCTGATTGAGAATCCCTAACCATTCAATGAGATTATCTAATTGTTTTTGAGGCTTAACAATTCCCAAACCACGAACAATAACTTTTTTCGGTGCATAGATAAAGCGCGATCTCAGATGCTTAGGTAGTTTCTCCACCAAACCATTCCAAGCAGGTTCAGCCATTGGAGTTTCTAATACAATATGTTGTTTTCCTTCTGGTTTAATCCGAGAAAATCCCAACGGTTTAGCAAGTTGTTTCAATTCCATCACTTGAATTAATTGAAGCACCGGACTCGGCAAATCCCCATAGCGATCGCACCAATCAGCAGCAATTTGAGTTAATTCTTTCTTAGAAGATACCGTTGCTACTGAGCGATAAGCATCCATTTTTTGGTCCATATCCGATATATAATCAGCAGGAATAAAGGCCGTAATTTTTAAATCGACCTGAGTATCTTCCACCTTGGGAATTTCTGCTCCTTGGATTTCCTGAATCGCTTCTTGCAACATTTCCATATAAAGATCGAAGCCAATAGAAACCATTTGTCCTGATTGCTCCGCACCCAAAAGATTACCCACCCCTCGAATTTCCATATCCCGAGTTGCTAATTGATAACCCGATCCCAATTGACTAAACTCTTGTAATGCCCGTAAACGTTTGCGAGCCGTCTCCGTTAAACTCTGTTGATTGGGATATAGTAACCAGGCATGGGCTTGAATACCCGATCGCCCGACTCTACCTCGCAACTGATAAAGCTGGGATAAACCAAATCTTTGAGCATCTTCAATAATAATCGTATTCACCCGAGGAATATCTAATCCCGACTCAATAATAGTCGTACAAATTAAAATCTCTGCTTCACCATTACTAAAAGTCAACATGGTTGCTTCCAATTCTGATTCCGGCATTTGCCCATGAGCGATCGCGATTCGAGCATTGGGAATCATCTCCCGCAATTGTCCACCCAATTCTTCAATCCCTTCAACCCGAGGAACCACATAAAAAATCTGGCCGCCGCGATCCAACTCATTGCGAATGGCATTGCGCACAACTTCAGGATTATAGGGAGAAAGATGGGTTTTAATCGGACGACGAGACGGTGGAGGAGTTGTAATCAAACTCATTTCTCGAATTCCCGAGAGAGACATATAGAGAGTTCGCGGAATTGGAGTTGCCGAAAGGGTCAAAACATCGACTTGACTTTTATAAGCTTTAATTTTTTCTTTTTGATTAACGCCAAATCTTTGTTCTTCATCAATCACTAACATGCCTAAATCTTTAAATTTGACATCTTTCCCCAATAGCTGATGAGTACCGACAACAACATCAAGTTCTCCTGTCGCTAGTCGTTGCATAATCTCCTTCTTTTCCGCATTAGTTCGAAAGCGATTTAATAAGCCAACATTTATCGGATAGGGAGCAAATCTTTCTTTGATTGTGTGATAATGTTGCTGAGTTAAAATTGTCGTCGGAGCCAGCAAAGCTACTTGTTTATTCGCACTAGTTATTACTTTAAAAATAGAGCGTACAGCAACTTCTGTTTTCCCAAAACCTACATCACCACAAACTAAACGATCCATTGGGCGATCGCTTTCTAAATCTAGTTTGACATCTTGAACAGCTTTAAGTTGATCTTTTGTCGGTTGATAGGGAAAAGAATCTTCCAACTCTTTTTGCCAAGGATTATCGGTCGGATAGGCAAAACCAGATCTTTTTGATCTTTTCGCATATAATTTGATTAAATCAACAGCTAGTTTTTTAATATTTTTCTGAACTTTAGTCTTAGTTTTCGACCAAGACTTATCCGACATTTTATTTAATATCGGTTTACTCTTACCAGTGCGACGATAACGAGAAATTGTATCTAAAGAATCAGCAGGAACTCGCAGTAAACCATCAGCATATTTAATAGCAAGATATTCTCGGCTATAAAGAGTTTCTAATTTAATAAATCTGCCAATGCCATGAGTCCGATGAACTACATAATCTCCCGGTCGTAATTTATTTAAATCTACTTTCTTAGAAGTTGCTCTGCGCCGTTTGCGAACATAGCCACCAGAAGATAAGCTATGTTGTCCAAAAAATTCTTTATCGGTAACAAAAACTAACCGATAGGGCGGTAAAACAAAACCTTCTAATTCTGCTAATCCTGAATATTTTACTGCTACGACAATATCTTGGATATGATTTTTTTCAATGGCATTAAAATCACGGGGATTGGGAATGAATTGGACTGGACAATCATGTTCTTGCAATAAAGATGCTGAGCGAGTTGGTTGAGCAGAAAAGACCCAAGTTTTATAGGTTTCGAGGTTAATGCTATTGTAAATTTCTTTTTTTCCTCGCAAAACTGCCGCGAGTTTACCAAATTGATGAGGGGAGGTTGGTAGAGGCTTACTATAAAGATTATAGATTGGGATATTTTCGGTATTGGCGATCGGCAATCGGGGCTTTTCTTCGGCTATTTCTGATAAATAAATAAAGTTAAATTCTTTGTCGATAAAGAAAGCATCCTCAAAAATAGTATGGAGCTTTGGCAGATGGGGTTGAATATTTTTCCAACGTTCTTCGGCAAGAGCACACCAGCGATCGCATCGCATCTGGCATTGTTCCGTCTCATCGATCGCGATCAAACTATTTTCGGGTAAATAATCTAACAAAGAAGCAGGTTCCTCAAAGGCCAGACCTAAAAAGCGTCGCATACCCTCAGGAATCTTTCCTTCCAATAAACCTTCTAACTCTTCATCAGATAAATAATCTTCTAAATTGATATTTTTCTCTAAGATTGTATTGGCAATAATCGTTGAGAAACTAGTAGGTGTGAGTAAGATATTATCTATTGAATCCAAAGAACGTTGGGTTGCAGGATCGAACTCTTTAATCTTTTCCAGCTCATCGCCAAACCATTCTAATCTGACAGGTAATTCTGATGCAACAGGAAAAATATCGACAATATCACCTCGGCGACTCCATTGTCCTTCCATCTCTACTAGAGAAACGCGATCGTAACCCAATCTGACAAAAGAACGCTCCAAATCCTTCGAGTCCCAAGTCATGCCTTGAGTAAGAGATAAACAATAATCAGCAAAAACTTCGGTCGGTGGCAAATGAGGCTGCAATGCCTTCTCCGTCGTCACAATTGCCGTAGAAATAGCCTGTGCATTTTCACTGTTAACTGATAACTGATCACTGATAACTGATAAAGCTTGCATCTGTCCCCAGATAGTTTCTGATTCTGGGTCAAAAGGATCATAGGGCGGCGCTTCAGAGGTCGGATAAAAATTTACAGTTTGCCATCCCATTGCTTCTAATTGACTAGCCCAGCGTCCAGCTTCTTCCAAGTTCAGACAAACTACTACCAAATTTTGAGCTGCTGTTTTTGCCAAGCCCGATGCCACAATCCCTTTTGGTAGACGAGCAATCCCATTTAAAAGCAGTGAACCATTTTTCTTGAGCTTGGTAACTAATTCTTTAGTAAGAGGTGATTTTTCAACAGCGCGAACGACAGATGCAAATGCCATATGGGTCAATAGTTAATCTAAGTCAATGAATAATCTTTCCGTCTTAGCAAGTTAGAGACGAACTTCTTGATGAATTATTAGCTAATTCTAATAAATTATTGCTAAGTTCAACATCTTCAAGCTACTAATAAATTTTGAGCTATTGTGCTGTATTCTTAGTTTTTCCTACTTCCCTATCTCCCTAATTCCCCACTATTTTATAATTTCCTGACAATTGGACAGCCTTGAATGGGTGCTGAGATTTCTAATTGTTAATTTTAAATTTTGAATTGGGCACTCTTTGAATAGTTAGCTTTAGGATTTGCTTAGCATTGACAAGCTACGGCACAGATCAGTTTATTTTTTCTGAAGTTCAATTCAATATATCCAATTAATAAAATGGAAAAATCTAAAGTTTTTAATAAAATCTTACTCAGTTCTTTAGCCTTTGGCGTAAGTTTTGGTATTGGAATGCTATTTGGTGATGGCAATATTAAAAAAGCTTTGGCTGTTGGCGGCATAGGTGGAGTTAGCGTTTTTGCCGGTACTGTTGTGACGGATAAAGAACCAAATACGTCATCAGAAAAAGACAATTCCATTGACGAACTTCAAAAAAAACAAGAACTCAAATCTGTCAATGATAATTTGTCGGCAACAACTGAAGATGTATCTCAACCGAAAGAGCAAGAAAAATCAATTGAATCATCGAATATTGTAGAAGAAACACCTGAGATAAGCATCTCTTTGGGCGAAGATGAATCACCTCAATTAGAAACGGATTTAAATGAATCAGAAGAGATAGTTGAAGAAGAACCAATCTCTAAAATCAAATCTCCCTTCGAATCATTAGACGATATTGTAGAAGCAGATCCTTTCTCTGAATCAGAATCTCCAGTCGAATCATTAGAAGAGATGCCTGAGATGAGTATGGAAGAACCAATCTCTGAACTAGAATCACCAGAAGTAGATCCTTTCGCTGAATCAGAGCCGCCTGCCGAATCATTAGAAGAAATACCTGAAGCAATTGTAGAAGAACCCTTCTTTGAGCTAGGAGCTCCTGCCGAATCATTAGAAGAGATGCCTGAAGCGATTGCAGAAGAACC
>JBCCYD010000320.1:0-7179 GCA_039190385.1 Cyanobacteria bacterium P01_F01_bin.143
ATTAAAATCGCAATCTAAGGTCAGGCAAAACGAGTAAAGAGCTTTTTGCTGTGAGCTTTTGACTTATCTATAACAACAACTATTCAAGCAAATAGAGTAAGCAAATATCCAAGATTATTTTTTTGGTAAATGAAGGAAAAACCTCAAATAAACACTAAACTAATGACTCAAGAAAGCAATAGTAAAGCCATCAGAATTATCCCTCTTGGCGGGTTACATGAAATTGGCAAAAACACCTGTGTCTTTGAATATGGAGACGAAATTATACTTCTCGATGCAGGGTTAGCATTTCCCACAGATGAAATGCATGGCATTAATATTGTTTTGCCTGATATGACTTACTTAAGGGAGAATAGTCATCGGATTAAAGGGATGATTGTTACTCATGGTCATGAAGATCACATTGGTGGCATAGCTTATCATCTAAAACAATTCGATATTCCAGTGATTTATGGCCCTAGATTGGCTATGACTCTATTGCGAGACAAGTTAGAAGAAGCAGGAGTTAGCGATCGCACAACTCTTAAAAGCGTAACTCCTAGAGAAATAGTTCGTTTAGGTCAGCATTTTTCTGTTGAATTTATTCGCAATACCCATTCGATGGCCGATAGCTTTAGTGTGGCAATTCATACTCCTTTAGGTGTCATCATTCATACAGGAGATTTTAAAATTGACCATACTCCCGTAGATGGCGAACATTACGACCTCCAAAAATTAGCCGAACATGGAGAAAAAGGCGTATTATGCCTCCTCAGTGACTCCACCAATGCTGAAGTCCCAGGTCATACTCCTTCAGAAAGTAGCGTTGCCCCCAATTTAGAGCGGGTTTTTGCTCAAGCACCGGGGAGAATCATGGTGACAACCTTTGCTTCTTCAGTGCATCGGGTGAACATCATTTTACAATTAGCCCAAAAGCTACAAAAAAAAGTAGTGATAGTTGGTCGTTCGATGTTAAACGTAATTGCCCATGCTCGTAAATTGGGATACATTAAATGTCCAGATAATCTATTTGAACCCTTAAGATCTTTAAATCGTTTACCTGACGAGAAAACTCTCATCCTAACCACAGGTTCTCAGGGTGAGTCCTTAGCGGCCTTAACTCGTATTTCCAAGGGCGAACATCGGCAGATAAAAGTTCAAGCCGGAGATACGATCGTCTTCTCTGCTAACCCAATTCCTGGTAATACAATTGGGGTAGTAAATACCATTGATCGTTTAATGATGCAGGGTGCTAATGTTATTTACGGTAAAAGTCATGGCATTCATGTTTCAGGGCATGGTGCCCAGGAAGACCATAAACTGATGCTAAATTTGACTAGACCAAAATTCTTTATCCCTGTTCATGGGGAACATCGGATGTTAGTTAAGCATGCTCAAATAGCTCAAAAGATTGGCATTCCCCAAGAGAATATGGTCGTGATTAATAATGGCGATATTATCGAGCTCACTCAAGATAGCATTCAGATTTCGGGTCAGGTCACCTCGGGAATTGAACTAGTTGATCGAGCGGGAATAGTTCAGGATGTGGTGATGAAGGAAAGACAACAACTAGCAGAAGATGGTGTTGTCACAGTTGCTACAGCCATTGGTTGGGATGGCAAATTAGTTGCCGAACCAGGAGTTCATCTGCGAGGAGTGGTTACGGTTGTCGAGCAAACTTTACTTCAACAGTTGATTTGTCGAACCTTAGAAAGTCTTTTACGCGATCGCTGGAGTGATTTTAGTGCGATCGCTAATAATACCCCAGAAGTTGATTGGTCAGGTCTGCGGATTGAAATAGAAGGGGCCTTGCAAAGATTAATCAGAAGAGAATTAAGAAGCCGTCCTTTGGTTGTTTTCCTGATGCAAACTCCCGAAAAACCCCCAGTGATTCGTACCACCAGAAAAAGAAGACGTTCTACTGCGACAACTTCAGTAGCCTCTTAATTAATTCAGAATAAATAATCTTAAAAATAAAACGCCCGAATCTAACGAAAGATCAGGCGTTTTTTTATAGATGATCAAAAATAAAGACCGATTATTAACAAAAATAAATTTGTCTGTCTTAACAAAACTTAAGCTTCATTTTCAACGTAATAGAAGAAAAGAGCCATCGAAGCTCCAACACAGACCAGGCCAATAAAAGGAATCATAACTACGGGAACCCAAGACGCTGCGAAATCTCCAATCATATGCTGTTGTCCTATTTTTTATAAAAACTTTAACTATTTGGATATTACTGCGAAGTCTGCACGATTTACCTAGATATAAAGATTCTTAACAAAAAGTGAACTTAAACCAAGTTAGAGTAATGCTATTTATAAGTACTTGTAATATATCTCAATTTCAAGGACTTGTAGAATATTTCAATCTGAAGGAGAACTCAATTTCTATGGACGCAATTCAACATGGAGGAGATCCTCAAGTAGGTAATCTCGCTACTCCCCTCAACTCTTCTGACATCAGCAAGGCATTCATTCAAAACCTACCTGCTTATCGTGCAGGTCTATCTCCACTAAGTAGAGGATTGGAAGTCGGTATGGCTCACGGGTATTTTGTCTATGGTCCGTTGGCAGTACTTGGTCCTTTAAGAGGAACCGAGTCAGCTGAAACTGCTGGTGTGCTGGCTGCAATTGGCTTGATTTCTATTTTAACGATCGCCCTATCTCTTTATTCTAGTGCCATGGGTGGAGCACCTGTTTCTATCGTAACTGCTCCCGATGTCCCCGAAGAATTTGGCACAAAAAAAGGCTGGAGTGAATTTGCCACTGGTTTCTTCCTCGGTGGTTGCGGTGGTGCAGCCTTCGCTTATATACTTTGCCTAACTCCTTATATGAATACCTTGCAAGGAGTTTTTAAAGCTGTTTAGTCTTCATAATTTGGCTAATGGCTAATTGCTAATAGAATTTCAGCCCAGAGTAAATTCTGGGTTTTTTTCTCCCCTGCTCCCTATCTCCCTACCTCGCCATCTCCCCATATCTCCCCCTTTCCTCCACTTCCTCTTTAATAGCTACTAAAGTTTTCTCTAGAGTATTTTCGTAGATGTTATAAAAAAAACTACGACTAGGAATTGGGTTCGGCTCCACATTAACTTGATGGGTAATTAAAACTTGATTTGGTGGCGCACTAGGATAGGGTGAGACAGGTTCTAATAACCAAGTTCCATCCAAAGTATCCAAATCACCATCAAGAAAGTTGAAAGCAATTTTTTGGGGATAAGATTCAGTTACCACCATGCGAACCCTGGCTTTGGTCGTGAAAATAAAAGTTTTAACACGATTTATTTGTTCAAATACTTTGCGATCGCCATTGATCTCTAATAATTGACTATCTGTTACTCCAGGAAGAAATAACTCATAGTTGTTATAGTCTGTGAGCACTTGCCAAGCAGTATCAATAGAACCATTAACTAAAAAACGACCAATATAGTCACCTTTTTCTCCAGCAATAATTACCTTGCCCTCTCTGAGCGCAACTCGTTCGAGAACTGGAAGTTGATCGACTGGCCCATTAAATAGTTTGGCATCAGCAGATGTTATAGAAAAATTAAGCGCGATCGCCAATGCAAAGCTTGTCAGAAAGAGATTCCATCTCATGTTTAGTTATTTCGTTATCAGTTATTGGTTATCCTCCTTCGAGGACGTGGTCAGTTGCCAATTTTAACAGTAATTTTAAGACAAGTAAGGAATGAAGAATCGAGATAAAAGATTGATGATAGGATTACAGTATGCCTTCAATAACAATATCTGGAACAGATTATTCCTACGAAATAACTAAGCCTGTTGCCAATACTCAACTTCCCGTCTTAGTTTTCATTCATGGCTGGCTTCTCAGTCATCATTATTGGCAACCTGTCGTTGAGCTTTTGCAATCAGATTATCAATGTTTACGATACGATCTTCGAGGATTTGGCACTTCACGCAATATTCAAAATTTAGGAAAGGAAGATTATACCCTTGCTGCCTATGGCCAAGATTTATGTGACTTGTTAAATGAATTAAATATTACTAATGCTTGGTTGATTGGTCATTCTCTAGGCGGGAGCATTGCCCTATGGTCAGCGGATTTAGCACCTCAATTGATTCAGGGCGTAATTGGCGTCAATGCTGGTGGAGGAATTTATCTTAAAGAGGAATTTGCCAAGTTTCGCAATGCGGGTCAACAGATAGTCAAATTTCGGCCTTCTTGGCTGCCCTATGTTCCAGGATTAGACTTGATTTTTTCTCGGATGATGGTTCACCATCCGCTCTCTCTTCGTTGGGGTCGTCAAAGAATTATTGACTTTATCAATGCCGATCAAGAAGCCGCTCTAGGCTCTTTATTACAATCAACAACCGAGAAAGAAGTACATTATTTACCAAGACTCGTTTCTCGCTTAAAACAGCCTGCTTACTTTATTGCAGGCAGACAAGATAAAATTATGGAACCCAAATATGTCCATCATTTAGCCAGCTTCCATCAACTATTCGACTCCGAGTATGGTAATGTTTTAGAACTACCGAACTGTGGACATTTGGCTCCTTTAGAAGTCCCGGTCGCCCTCGCAGAAATGACGACCTCAATCATCAATAAGCATCTCTAAACTGTTAACTGTTAACTGATAACTGTTCACTGAAATTATGTATGGTAGTTTTGCCCCTATTTGGGGTTCTCTAGTCATCTTCATCTTTTGTCCTCTTTTGGGGGGATTACCCTTAATTGATTGGATTACCTATCTCCTAACTGGACGTCAACTGAAAAGACTGGGGACGGGAAATATTTCGGTTTCGGCAGCTTTTTATCATGGTGGAAAATTAGCGGGAATCCTCGCTGTACTATCTGAGGCTGCTAAGGGTATTATTGCAGTTTTGCTGACGCGGATGTTTTTTCCGAATGGCTCTGTATGGGAAATTTTGGCTTTAATCGCTTTAGTCATGGGTCGTTACTGGATGGGAAAAGGTGCGGGGACAACAAATGCTACTTGGGGAATTTTTGTTCATGATCCCATTGCGGCAAGTTTAGTTCTTTTGATCGGTCTGATTAGTTTTACGATTAACCGCGATCGCAAGCTAGGGAAATTAGGAGTGTTAGGATTACTAGCACTGATCATTGGTTTACGTCATATGAACCATCCAGAATATTTTGGTGCTGCGATCGCACTAGGATGTTTATTGGCTTGGATTTATGAGCAAATACCTGATGATCTAGAGTTGCCGGCTTCCGAAGTTAATCCCCAATCCCAAAGAATGTTTCGTTTTTTCCGCCCCGATAAAACTATTATCTCTCTTGACCAAAAATTAGATGCTCAAAAAGTAGGAGGTAAAGCTGCGAATCTGGCTCTCGTCAAAAGCCTAGGTTATGCTGTCCCCGAGGGTTGGGTCTTACTTCCAGGAGATGATTTCCGCCCTTTATTAGCATATTTAAATCCTTCTTCCCAAGAGCCTTTAGTGGTTAGATCCTCAGCAATTGGCGAAGATTCGGAATCGGCCTCAGCCGCAGGACAATATTTGAGCATACTTAATGTGACGAGCAAAGAGCATTTGCAAATCGCGATCGCAGATTGTCAAGCTTCTTATTTAGACCCGTCAGCTACTCAATATCGCCAAACGAATCAACAAGTTGCCCAAGGAATGGCAGTCTTGATTCAAAAACAAATTACGGGAGTTTATAGTGGAGTTGCCTTTAGCCGTGATCCTGTAAATGCGTTTTCTGAAGCTGTTGCGATCGAAGCTGTGACGGGACAAGCCACTCAAGTAGTCTCAGGGAAGGTTACGCCCTTGAGGTACGAGGTTAAGGTCGGGGAGCAGGGAGCAGGGAGCAGCCCTAAAGGATTAGCTAACGCGTCGGAGCAGGGAGCAAGGGTAACTTGTTTGAATGGTGAAGAGAATGCAATTCCTCAAGAGGTTTTAGGATCGGTAGCAAAAATTGCTAGGGAAATGGAAACTCTCTTCAAAGGAATTCCCCAAGATATTGAATGGACTTATGACGGAGAAAATCTTTGGTTATTACAGGTTCGTCCGATTACAACGCTACAACCTATTTGGACAAGAAAAATTGCGGCGGAAGTGATACCTGGACAAATTCCTCCCTTAACTTGGTCAGTCAATCAACCTCTGACCTGTGGCGTTTGGGGCGAAATTTTCACCTTAGTCTTGGGCAAACAAGCGACCGATTTAGATTTTGGGCAAACAGCAAACCTGCATTATGGCCGAGCTTATTTTAATGCTACTTTACTAGGCGATATATTTTTACGCATGGGATTGCCCCCAGAGAGCTTAGAATTTCTGACGAGAGGTGAAAAATTTAGTAAACCTCCGATTAGCTCGACTATCAAAAATATTCCTGGTTTATGGCGATTATTGGGTCGAGAATGGAACCTCGAAACTGATTTTGAACGAGATAATCAAAAACTATTTATTCCTTTATTAGCAGAACTAGCCGCTACAAAAAATTCCAGTTTGTCTAGTTCGGCAATTATGGCTCAGATCCATAAAATATTAGAAGCTCTACAAGTTGCAACCTATTACAATATTTTGGCTCCTCTAAGTTTTGCCCTACGCCAGGCAATTTCTCAAGTATCCCTTGATGAATTAGATAATAGTCAGGCTCCTGAAATTGCTTCAATGCGATCGCTTGCGGAAATAGCGACAGATACTCGAAAACTACTGGCCAAAGAAGAAATAACTATGGGTTCTTGTGCTTCTTTATTTGCCTATTTAGCAGATATTCCTGAAGGGCAATTAATTCTTCAAAGATTTGATAATTGGCTAGCAACCTATGGTTATTTAGGAGAAGTGGTAACAGATATTTCGGTACCTCGTTGGCAAGATAATCCTCGTCCAGCCAGAGAGATGTTAGCTCAGTTATTCTTTAATCAAGAATCGAGGAAAAAAATCTTAGGAACCTCCAAAGAATTTAATTTTTCCCTCAAGCAAAAGTTAGTTCAAACCCGTTTCAAACTTAAGGGAGAAGTTAGTGAAGTTTATAATAAATTATTGGCTTATCTGCGTTGGAGTTTTATCAATTTAGAAACTATTTATTTGCAAGAAAATATTTTAAGTCAACCAGGAGATATTTTTTTCCTAGACTTCGAGGAAATCACTAATATTCAGCAACAAAAAACTGACTTTAATGAGATCAAAAACTTAATTAATCATCGCCAGGAACAATGGCAAGCAGATGCAGAGTTACCGTTGGTTCCTTATTTAATATATGGTAATC
>JBCCYD010000321.1:0-7165 GCA_039190385.1 Cyanobacteria bacterium P01_F01_bin.143
AGAAAATGTATTAGAGAAAAAACAGCCGGATATTGTTTTGGCAGTAGAAAATAATATTATACTTTCTGAAATTAATTTAATAAATAATATAACTAAGGTGATTAGTAAACATGATATTGTAGATACAAAAAGAGAGAACTATAATTTGTGGCGTGAATTAAGAAAGCAATATGAACACCAATATCGCAGAATATCTTTGACAAAACCATCTGATGAATATGAATTTGAGGCAAATCTAAGATGGATGGCAGCACAAGGTGAAGGCGAAGATTTAATTGCTATACAAAAAATAAAAAGACAATTACCTTATAACTCAGAATTAATAGCTGAATTAATAGAAACTGCTGAAAAGGAAATTATAGAACGAGAACGAGAAAAAGATACTATTTTTGGAAAGTACCGAATTTTTGTTCCTAAAAATGAACATCTTGGCAAAATCTGCACAGCAATTAAATTAGAATTGGTTTACAAAGACTTTAGTGTAATCATTGCAACAGAAAAAACTGCTAAAGAATTGATAGAATTCTATCCAATAGAACTATTAGCTAAGTTTGATGATCCGCAATTAATTATAGAGAAATCGGTTAATCCTGAAGAAGGAGAAATCATGCAGCATTATTTAGTAGTAAAATTTGACAACCCAATTCCCAAAAATTGGAAAGAACTGATTAGAAATACAAGAGCAGAAGTTGTTCAGTCCATTGGTCGTTCTGAAGCAATTGTTTATGCTGATAATGAAAAGATAGCAAACCAAATTAAAAATCTAGGCGAAGTTATAGATGTAAATAAACATAAACCAAAAATTCCCACTCAATTCCAATACTTGCAAACAAAATCTGAGAAATCTTTAACCGATGAAGAGAAGAAAAAAAAGATAGCGGCAGCTAGATTACAAGCAGCAAGGAATCCGCAAGAATATCACCAAAAAGTGATACCTATTCCTGGAGTACTAATTGCCAGTTTCTTTACAGAAAAAGATCGCGATAATGCAGCATATAATTTAGGGCAAGAAGGAATTCATATTGCTAATCTACCAGGTAAGACTAAATTAACTTTAGATGTAAATAATTATGATAATCCTCTCGACACTATAGAAATTATTCGCCACCAAATAGGATTAAGATCCTTGAAAGAAAAGACTGTTCCCACTTTATTCAATAATGTAGCTCGGAATCTTATTGCAGAAAAGGTTATTCCCTCTAATCCTATTCCTAACGATACTAGTCTTGGCTTAACAGGAGAAGGAGAAATAGTTGCTGTAGCTGATTCAGGTTTAGATACAGGTAATATTGAAACTCTACATCTTGACTTTGAAGGAAGAGTTAACAGTATTGAGAGTATTCCTGTAACGAAAGATTTTTCTAACCTTGTAGAACGGTTTTATTATGATGATAATGATGCGTCAGATAGACATTCAGGACATGGAACTCACGTAGCGGGCAGCATATTAGGAAGTGGAAAACAAGCAAAAATATTTGGGGAATCTTCAGTTCCCAAGGGAATTGCACCGCAAGCCAAATTAATCTTTCAAGCAATTGAAAAAACTCCCAAATGGACATCTGAATATATTGATTTTTATCGGCAAAAATATGGGTGGAATCCACCAGTTTCAGGTTTGTGTGGAATTCCTGAACACTTAAACAATTTATTTGAAACGACCTACAATCGAGGTGCGAGGATTCACTCTAACTCTTGGGGTGGAAGTGTTCCAGGAGAATATACACAAGAATGTGAAGAGTTAGATAAATTTGTTTGGAATCATAAAGATTTTTTAGTAGTAGTAGCTGCTGGTAATGAAGGAAAACATAGTTATTCAGTGAGACTGGGAATTGATCAAGGAAGCGTCGTTGCTCCAGCAGTAGCAAAAAACTGTTTAACTGTTGGGGCATCAGAAAATAACCGCCAGGGTCAATTCCCAGATACTTACGGAATAAAAAAACCATATAATTTTCCTTATCCACCTTTTCATGATGATAATATGGTGGACTATATTGATGATATTGCTGCTTTTAGTAATCGTGGACCTTGTGAGGACGGTCGTCGGAAACCAGATTTAGTAGCCCCTGGAACTTTTGTATTATCTACTCGTTCATCTCAAATTGCAGACAATAATTTTGCAGATGGTTGTTATTCACCTGCTAAAGACCATTATATGTATATGAGTGGGACTTCTATGGCAACTCCTTTGGTTGCAGGTTGTGCGGCTTTAGTACGTCAGTATCTCAGGGAAAAAAGAAATATTAAAAATCCTAACGCTGCTTTGGTTAAAGCAACGTTAATTCACTCTGCACAATACATGAATTATCGTTATGCTCATCCCAATTCTGCCCCCTGGGCAGACAATGAACAAGGATGGGGTAGAGTTAACTTGTGTAAAGTTTTAAATCCAGAGTTACCAACTAAAGTTATTTTTATTGACCAATCCGAAGGTTTAGCTACAGGTGACGGACACGAATACAAAGTAGAAATCACAGATGCTACTATCCCACTGCGGGCTACTCTTGTTTACACTGATTTTCCAGGTGACCACGAAAAAGAAGGAAGGCTCGAACAACTAGTAAATAATCTTAATTTAACTTTATATCCTCCTAGTAATAAACATCGTAGATACTATCAAGGCAATGATTTTCATAACACTGGCGAAATAGATAATTGTAACAATGTGGAAGGATGTATTATTGAACCCGATCAAGTTGTAACTGGAATTTGGACAATCAAGGTTGTTGGGTCAGATGTTCCCGAAGGGCCACAAGATTATGCATTAGTTGTTTCTGGAGGTAATCTCGAACAAGTTTAACTTAAATACAAAACTCATCTTCACAGATTTAGATTCATGATATTTAACTAAAAACTGCTATCTTATGGGGAGACAAAAAACAAGCAAGATCGAGGTCATTGTTCCAACAGATGAGTTATCAGCGGGTTTTATTAAAACTAAGTGGCGAAGCATTGATGGGTGATCTGGGTTATGGCATTGATCCCAAGGTAGTAGCAAATATTGCTCAGGAAATAGCTGAAGTAGTTAATAGCGGAATTCAAACTGCCATTGTAGTCGGTGGTGGAAACATTTTTCGCGGGGTCAAAGCTTCGGCTGAGGGAATGGATCGAGCTACAGCTGACTATATCGGCATGATTGCTACGGTAATGAATGCCATGACATTACAAGATGCTTTAGAAAGGATCTCAATTCCCACGAGAGTCCAAACCGCGATCGAGATGCAAGAAGTTGCCGAACCCTATATTCGCCGTCGCGCCATTCGTCATCTTGAAAAAGGTCGAGTGGTGATTTTCGGTGCAGGTTCGGGGAATCCCTTTTTTACGACGGATACTACAGCCGCTTTAAGAGCAGCGGAAATTGAAGCCGAAGTTATTTTTAAAGCAACCAAAGTAGATGGTATTTATGATTCTGATCCCAAAGTGAACCCCGATGCCCATCGTTATCAAAGTATTACCTATAATCATGTGCTTACCAACGAACTTAAAGTAATGGACAGTACAGCGATCGCGCTTTGTAAAGAAAATAAAATTCCCATTGTGGTTTTTAACCTTTTAGTTGACGGTAATATAGTTCGTGTAACTAAAGGGGAACCCGTAGGGACTATTGTAGGAGGCTCTTGTGAAGTTAACTGAACTTAAAGCAAATATGGAAAAGACTATTGAAGCCACTCAACGGTCTTTTAATACAATTCGTACGGGAAGAGCTAGTACTTCTCTGTTGGATCGGGTAATGGTCGATTATTACGGAACAGAAACACCATTACAATCTTTGGCCAATATTAGTACTCCTGATTCGACTACCATTACCATTCAGCCCTACGACAAAGGAAGTATGGCACAAATAGAAAGAGCGATCTCAATGTCAGATATTGGTTTGACTCCTAATAATGATGGTCAAAAGATTCGTTTGATTATTCCTGCTTTAACTAAAGATCGTCGTAAAGAGCTTGTTAAAGTAGCTAGCAAATTAGCCGAAGAAGGTAAAGTTGCTCTGCGCAATATTCGTCGAGATGCGGTGGATTCGGTTCGTAAGCAGGAAAAAAATAGCGAAATCTCCGAGGATGAATCCCGAGATATGCAAGATAAAATTCAAAAAGTCACTGATGAATATACTAAAAAGATTGATGCACTCCTAGCGACTAAAGAGAAAGATATTACAACTGTTTAACCATAAATAGACATCAGCTTAGTAATTGAATGTTTCCCTTCCCGTTCAAGTATGAATCAAGAGAGGGAACAGACAAAATATAGATATAATAAGTACTGACTGGACTTTTTTTTTAGAAGTTGCCCAGTCTTTTCTTTCTGTAAATTAATTTTTTATCAAGGGATAATTTAATGTCGGGTGGTAACTATCGGGAAATTCACCAATTAGGCAAAGTCTCAATGAAAAAGATGGTGATAATTTTCTTTTTAGGAATGATCCTCTTCATCATAGCGGGTAGTATTAACCATATTCCCTTGTCTTCTGTTACAGCTCAATCTCTACGCCCTAATTCAGTAGCGGAACAAGTTTATCAACTAATGCCTGAAATTCCACTAGAAAATCAATATTTGAGTCAAGAAACTCGGGAAACTGCGGTCAACAATACTCTTATGAGTCGTTTTGTGCGCTATCACCAATATATTAAAAGTCGTCCTGTGAAGTTTCGATTGGACTGGAAATTGACGATCGCAGATTATTTAGAATCAAATGAAGTTATTTCCTATGATCGCTATCCTGGAAGCAAAACTTTAACTACTCATCCCTTAGAAGGCGATCGCGCTGTTATTTATAATCTATCTCGTAGCCAAAGAAATCAACTTATAGACACTTTAATAAGTATTTACAATCCCAGTACAACATCAAATCCTAATAGTACAGAACCAACGAATCCATCAAGTAACGATGGAGATAATGAGCCTAGGTTGCCGCAACCTGGAGATGCTGATTTATTGCGTTGAGCGAAGTTAAGATTTATCCATTGACAAACAAAATTCTTCAATAACTTAGAATTAAAGTAGAAATATCAAGTAGGAAAAAATAGACTTATGTGGTTACAACTAGTTCAAAATCCTCCAATCAATAATCCTTCATGTACGATTCCCGTACTAGTATCACCTCGTCAAGGACATACTCAAGAAGAAGTAATAGATAAACTAAGAGACATTGGAGCAAGGAATTTGCGGTTTCCTGCTACTGATTTCATTTCTGCCGAAATCAGTCCCGAATCTGTACAATATTTGGAATGTCTAGCAATAGTAGAAATAAAGCAACGTTATCAATTGCACAATAGACAAAATGAGCAAAAAGGCTGTTAACTATTTTGCTCATTATTCAAGTTCGACTATAAATTTAGATTTTGCTTAGAGCAGCAACAATATCGAGTTTTCCATACCCATAAGCAGCTGTCCAAGGAGTGACTTGAGTATGGTTGTCTTTTTTTGCTGTTTCTTTAAGTATCTCTTTGATTTGTGTTGGTGTTAGGCTTGGATTTTTTTCTAGCATTAAAGCGATCGCTCCAGTAACCACAGGCGCAGCCATGCTTGTTCCCTCGATTGAAAGCAAGCGCTCCGTATTCTTTGCTCGTTCAGTTATTGTAGATAAAAAAGAGCCATCAGCAAGACCAGCAGTAAGATACTGACCAGGAGCAGAAATTTCCGGTTTCCAACGTCCATCTCTGGTTGGACCTAAACTACTAAAGTTACTTGATCGTCCTACTAATGCTCTCAAATCCTGCTGTAAGCCATCATCACTATCCCAAGTATTTTTAGAAACGTGACTAGCAACTGCTATACAGCCGTTTGAAGTTGCGGGAATCCCAATAGTGCCTTCAGCTTTTACTAAAGGATGAGGCTCAAATCTGGCGAACCCTGAATTAAGAAACCAAGCGTCAAATCTACCAACAGTAGCGGCAACACAACGAATGCGAAAACGCCAATCTTGTAAGCTACTCGGAGGCACGCTAGAAGTAGTAAAGCTAATGGCAATTTGAATTTGAGTAAGATCGTTTTGAGGATAAGCTAGACGGCTAATTTCTATCTCTAAACTACCACCATTATAACTATCTGTATTATTAAGGGTAGGAGTGGGTAGTGCTTGACCGGAAGGAGTTATTAACTCTACCTCATAATCATCGACATCCGGATACCAAAAAGTGGTTGCGGCAAAAGGAGTATCTGGAGGAACTTGGGGCAAGATATCAAATGTAACTTCCTCAATTTGATTGGGAACAAATAATCCATTAAGGTGTAGAGAGTCGTTACGTTCATTCCCAGCCGACGCAACCAATATTTTTCCTGAGCCAACTAAAGTATCATACAAAAGCTCTGCATTACTCGTCCCGTCATGACTACCAAAATGACCACCAAGACTTAGATTGGCGACACAAGGATTGCTCCCAGCTTTTTGATAAATCCAGGATACAGCGTCATCAACATCTCTTAGGTTCGTTTTGACCAGCAAAAACTGTGCTTCAGGAGCTATTCCTTCACATTGACCGAATTTACTACCCCCAGCAATAGTTGCCACATGAGTTCCATGTCCGTTAGTATCTCTACCTGGTCTAGAACCACCTACTCTCCATTCAGTTTCTAAAGTAGCAGTGTCATATTCTGGATTACCTACTACAGTCTGATCTAATAAGGCAACCACTCTAAGATTCCCACTACTGTCTCGGAACATGGGATGGGAAAGATCGAACCCAGAATCTACAATGCCAATCAATACATCCTTTCCTGTTTCGGCAATAGGTCGACTTCCATCTGCATTTCTTAGAACACCAATCTCTGTGGAAGCTTGCTCTAAGCTTGGAGTATAAGTTTTTTTGGTTTCGATTCTTTCTACATTGGGGTTATCTACCAATTGTTGCAAATTAGAGACGCTTAGTTTTCCAGAATAGTATTCACCACCAATTAAGTTCAAAGTTTCTTCACTATTTAAAGTGGGCTTACTAGATTCAAAGGCACTATTATTATTGACTTTGATAGTAACTGCTACTAAATCCTGAGGAAGAGTTGGTGTTTCAATGTTACTCAGAAAACCGGTGGCGCGTGCAGCTGCTATAGGTTTTTGATTTTGTTTACTACTTTCTAAAATTGAGGATAAAGAAACAGAAATTTTATTTGATAAGGCAAAACTGTGTTTTTCCATAATATTCAGTGTTGAAGTTTTTGCTTTTATCTTTAT
>JBCCYD010000322.1:0-7164 GCA_039190385.1 Cyanobacteria bacterium P01_F01_bin.143
GTATCAAACAGGGAAAAAAGTAGCTCAAGATTTCAAAGAAACTATGAATGTCATTTTCGATGAACATCTACCTCAGTGGAACTATGTAGTCAAACCAGAATCAGTCTAACTTGGCTAAATAATTAAATCCTCATTCCATAGGAAATGAAAGGTTGATATTTTTAAGAATTGAGTAAATAAGTGATAGCAAAAGGTTCACCAATCAATTGCGATCAAGAAGCGTCAGCTTCAGCGATCGCGGAATACGTATCTTACTAATAGCGATATAGTTGAAATACAAATAATATAGATAACCAGCGATAGAATTGAGCCTACGATGAAAGTTAAAAATGTAAAAATTCCGATCGCGCAAATCAAAGAACTATGCCAGCTACACCATATCAATAAATTCGCCTTATTTGGCTCGGTGCTGAGAGATGATTTTACGCCCAATAGTGATATAGATGTGTTGGTAGAATTCCAAGTTGGGTATATACCTGGATTTTTTAAACTGCATCAAATTCAAGAAGAAATTTCCCAATTGTTTGATGGTAGAAAAATTGATTTAGTTACTCCCAAATTTCTCAACTATCAGATACGAGATCAAATCTTAGATAGAATGGAAGTTTGCTATGTCGCGGAAGGATGAGAGAGTTTTTATTAAACATATGATTGATAACTCCAATAAAGCAATCGACTTTGTTTCAGACATCAGTCGAGAAGATTTTGACTGCGATGAGAAATTACGTTTGGCAGTAACCCATCTACTACAAATTATTGGCGAAGCAGCCCGAAGAATATCACCAGAATTTAGAGCTACTCAGCCGCAAATTCCCTGGAAAGCGATAGTTGGGATGCGCAGTAAAGTGGTTCATAATTATTTAAATGTTGATGAAGATATCGTTTGGGAAACGGCTAAAAATGATTTTGCACCTTTAGTGAGTGAACTTGAAAAGATATTACGTGAAAACTCAAAATAACTCTATACTATTCTCTCCATAACTAAGAATTTTAAGATCGCGTGTAAGCAAAGTTAAATCATTGAGTCTTGCCGTAGCTACAATCATTCTATCTGCGGGATCTCCGTGAAACCCTCCTGGCAAAAAGCTACTTTCAATTGCTACTTCTGGACTAAGCAGAGATAAGTTAACACCAGGTTGAGCTAAACTTTCTGCTACCCACTGATTAATTGGCTTTGCCAAAGTGATTCGATTTTTTGCTACTAGCATCGATAATTCCCAAACTGAAATAGCGGAGACAAATACTTTTCCCTTACTTCCAGCCAAATTAATATAAGTAATTGTATCTGTCGATAACTCTGTTGACCCAGTACATAGCCAAATCCAAGTATGAGTATCTAATAAGACACCTCGATCTAAATTAGACATCTACTTCCCAAACTTCCCCTGTGCTTTCAACAATATCTCCATGAAATTCAACAGTATTAGCTAAACAACCGAATAAAGAATAGTTTTCGTCTTCAATGGGAGTAAGTTGAGCCATTGGCTTACCATGTTTAGTAATGGTTATTGGTTGTTTTGTTTGGTTAACGCGATCAATTAGTTTTAAACAATGGGTTTTAAATTCTCCTGCACCTATTTGTTCTCGATTTTGTGCCATTTTTAGTCATGGTTATATGTCTATGGTCATAATTATTTTATCAATAAAGAATTTACATTGCATTTCATAGCTTTTCCAGCGATCGCCTTAAAGTTTATGATTCGCGATCGCACTAGAGATAAGATTCCGCGACCCGCAAAGCGGATCTCTTTGAGATTGCGCACAAGAGAGGAAAGATTGATATTTTGAAGAATCGACTAAATCAGTGATAGCAAAAGGTTCACTAATCATTTGAGATCAAGAAGTGTCAGCTTCTGCGATCGCGTAACACTTATCTTACTAATAGCGCTATAGTTAAAATATAGTACTACGTAGTTAGGTTAGGGTATTAGCAAACACTCAAGCTTATGATAAATGAACTGTTGCCTGTTCCTATTGCCCAGCGCGTAGCGCTATATATGCAATTTTGATAACTAGTGAGCGAATTATATTAAGTTTTTTCGCATTGTCGGTAGTATCTTGTAACTAATTATTACAAATAAAAGAATTCTGCATAATACATCAGTGATTTTACTGATTAATATAATATATGGGCTCAAAAGTACCAAGCGATCGCACTAGATGTAATATTCCGCGATCGCGTAATATCCCCCAACCAAGAAATACATATTCATTTTTTAATTAGGAGATTAAAATGGCCGAAAAAACGATACTGAAAGACATAGTAGTAATTTTGCCAGGAATCACAGGAAGTGTATTAAAAAAAGGTGACAAGGATTTATGGGGGGCATCGGCTAGGGCAATTTTTGACATTGTTAGAAGTGGCGGTGAAAATTTACAGCAGCTCAAGTTAGAGGGCAAAGATTCTGGAGGAGATGAATTCGGTGATGGGATTGTAGCCGATCGCTTGGTAGAAGATGCTCAACTTATTCCTGGTTTAATCAAGATTTTGGATGGTTATTCACAAACGGCTAAGTTAATCACTGATAATTTCGAAGTTACCGAAGGAGATATCTACAAAGATCCTGAAGATAAAGCTGCCAATTTTTACCGTTTTCCTTATGACTGGCGCAGAGATAATCGTTATAGTGCTAAGACTCTGAAGCGATTACTAGATATCCGCTTAAAAGCTTGGCGCAAGTCTAGTGGGAATAGTGATGCCAAAGTGGTTTTGTTAGCTCATAGTATGGGTGGACTGGTTTCTCGTTACTATCTGGAAGTTTTGGGTGGCTGGAAAGATGCAAAGGCTTTATTTACTTTTGGGACTCCTTATCGTGGTTCTCTTAATGCAGTTAATTTTATTGCTAATGGATTTAAAAAAGCATCTATTGATTTGACAGATGTCATGCGATCGCTACCTTCTGTTTATCAGTTGTTACCTACCTTAGAAGTTATTAAATACAAAGGGAAGGATTATCGTGTTGCAGAAGTTCCTGAACCGTTACCAAATTTTGATCAGGAAATGCTGAAAGATGCTGTAGAGTTTCACAAAGAAATCAGTGAGGCAGTAGAAAAGAATAAAAATCAGGCTGGTTATTCTTATATAACTGTACCTGTAGTGGGAATTAAACAAACAACTTTCCAATCAGCAGTCTTTAAAAATAGTGAAGTTACTACATTTGAGGACCTTCCAGATGTGCTTAAAGGTAGACCTGATTTGAAAGGAGGAGATGGAACTGTCCCAGAAATATCTGCATATCCTCCAGAATTTACTCGCGAACAGATGTTTATTGCTAGATCGATCTCCGAAAAACACGGTGGTTTACAAGCTCAAGAACAGATATTAGAAGATATTGGAGAAATACTTGGTAGATATCAATTTGACACTAGCAAGCTTAAGGGTGTTAGGCAGTCCAGAGGACAAAAAGCGATCGATCTCATTCCATTGGAAGATATCTACTTTACAGATGAAGTAATCGAAATTACCGCTAAATCAAATATTGTAGCTAATAGTACTTTAATTGTTGAAATTAATAGTATTTATGAATTAGAAAAACCAGTATCTAAATCTGAGGAAATTAAAGGTCAAGACAATACTTGGACTTTAAAAATTAAGGATTTACCAGTCGGACTTTACGAAATTACTGTTTCCGATAAAAACGGTAAAGCTACTTCGGTAAACGATCTCTTTGAAGTTGGTAATAAATCTGATTATTTAGCGTAATAAAAAAATGGAATCAACAAACTCTAAGCCCAAACTATATGCTCTTTTAATTGGGATTAATTTTTATTTCCCCAATAGATTATCTGACGGTTCTGAATATGGAGATCTTGATGGGGCAGTAAATGATATTACAGATGTCGAGAATTTTTTACTGCGACAACCCAAGCAACCAGACAAAATCTATAAGCTAACTGCTACAAGTGTTGAAGATGCAACTATACTTGACCCTCCTAAAGCTGAAGAATCAGCAGAGAATCTTCCTACCTACGCCAATATCATTAACTATTTTGATGAAATCACTAAACAAGCGGAAGAAGGTGATTTAGTCTATATTCACTATTCTGGGCATGGTGGACGTGCAGCAAGTACCAAACCCGAAATTAAATCTAACAATATTGATGAAGCTTTAGTGCCTACTGATATTGGCACGGGGGAAGGACAATACATCCGAGATTGGGAACTAGCTATCTTGCTAGAGCGAATGGTCAAAAAAGGATTGGTTGTCACGGTAATTCTGGATAGTTGCCATTCTGGTGGTTCTACCAGAGGGGGAGATGCCAAGGCTCGTGGTTTGTCTGGAGATGTGGTTGATCAGACTACCAGGTTAAGAGAAAGTTTGGTTAATCCTTCTGCTGAGGAACTAGAAGTAGTTGCCCCAAGTTGGAAAAAACAAAAACTCAAACATGCCACTCGTGGGGGAACTCCAGTGGCAACAATGATTCCTGAAGCAAAAGGTTATGTGTTGCTTGCTGCCTGTCGTCCTTCGGAGCTGGCTTATGAATATGCATTTGATGAAAGTGGGGAAAGCAATGGTTCTTTGACTTACTGGTTGCTCGATACTTTAAAACAGCCATCTCCAGGAATCACTTATAAGATGATTTACGATCGCATTAGCGGCAAGATTAATACTCAGTTTCCTACTCAAAACCCCATGATTTTAGGGGAAGGCGATCGCGTATTCTTGGGTAAAGACTATAATTCGGTTCCCTTTGCTGTAACTGTTACCGAAGTTAAGTTAGCCGAAAAATTAATCAAGCTTGATGCGGGACAAGCAACTGGTCTGCGTAAGGGTTCGGAGTTTGTGATTTATCCTTCTGGAACAGCAGATTTTAGTGATAAAGATCTGCGATTGGCAGTTGCTAAGATCACCAAGCGAGGAGCAACTGAATCTTGGGCAGAGATAACCACAGTAATAAAAGAAAAGCCAGCTATAGATGTGGGTTCTCAAGCTGTTTTAACTGCTGTACCAGTGAAGCTAATGAAAAAAATCCGCTTGCTCAGAGATAATGATGTTCCTGAGGAAAGA
The DNA here is from genome assembly GCA_039190385.1 of Cyanobacteria bacterium P01_F01_bin.143. Classification (GTDB taxonomy): domain Bacteria; phylum Cyanobacteriota; class Cyanobacteriia; order Cyanobacteriales; family Xenococcaceae; genus Xenococcus. The sequence continues at coordinate 5,010 of JBCCYD010000322.1, forward strand.
GAACCAGCCTTGCAAGCTATAGAATCTGCGATCACGGATAATGGTTGGGTGAGATTAGTTGCTGAAGATGGGGAGAAAAAGGAATCGGCTGATTATCAGGTTGATGTCAAAGCATTAGATTTGGAGACTGCAAAGACTTATCACTTAGAAGAAGGTGAAGTGATTTATGAGATCTGCGATCGCGCTGGGGACCCAATTATCTTAAGACCCGCGATCGAAGTAAATGATGCTAAAGCCGCAACCAATTTAGTGAAACGCCTAGTTCATTTAGCTAAATATCAAGCAGCAGAGGAACTAGATAATCATGATGCTAACTCTAAACTAAAAGGTAAAATCGAAATTGAGATCTTAGGTAAAATGAGCCCAGATGACTATGAACCTGGAGATCCTTCAGATCCCGAGCCTTTTGAAGATCCAGATAATCCCACTCTCAAGGTTGATGAATATTTATTTATCAAAATTCATAACAAGCATTCTGAGGTACTAAACTTCACTGTTCTAGATTTAGTTTCTGATTGGCAAATTGCTCAGATTGAACCAAACACCCAAATATCTTCTGCCAACTATACTCCTTTAGATCCAGGAGAAAGCAAAGAAATCACTCTTAGTATGAGCTTACCGAAGGGAGAAAAAACAGGATCGGATATATTTAAAGTGTTTGCAACTGTGGGCTCTGCTAACTTTCGTTGGTTAGAATTACCTTCTTTGGACGAGCCAATTCCTAAATCTAGTACTAGAGGATTTAGATCTCTGGGTAATCCTCTTGATGATTTACTTAAATCCTTAGCGGCAGAAAAAGCTCCTACTAGAACTGCTAATCCAGTTGTTGCTTCTAGCCAGCAATGGACTACAACTAAAGTCAAAATTCGATTAGAAAAATAGTAAACAATGGCTCAGAGTTCTCCTGAAGAATACCAATCTCGTCGTGCGAACAACATTATACCTCCCACTTTTGCTACTCACTTAAAAAAGTGGGCAATTGTGGTGGGGATTTCTAAACACCAAGATAGTAATTGGGATCTTAAGTATGCTCATCGTGATGCTGAGGAGCTATATGATTTGCTTCTAACTCCGACTGGTGGAGGGTTTGAAGAAGAAAAGGTCGTCAAATTAATTGATGAAGAAGCTACAACAGCAAATATTACTCGTGCTCTTCGTAGTTTTCTGAAGAAGCCAGCAAAAGATGATGTTGTTTTAATTTACTTTGCTTGTCATGGCACTCCAGATAGTGAACGCCCCGACATACTTTATCTGATTACTCACGATACTAAGGCAAAGGATATCTCTGGAACTGCGTTACCTATGCGAGAGGTTAAACTCTGCATTCAAGAAAATTTATTAGCAGAAAGAGTCATTATACTTGCCGACACCTGTCACAGCGGGGGAATTAACAGAGCGGTTAATCGTAAGCGCGATGTAAAGGATAATTCTGGTGCGGTCAATTTATATCTAAGAGAAGCAGCCAAAGCTAATAAGGGATTAGCAATACTAACTTCCGCAGAAACGTCTCAAGTGTCAGTTGAAGATAAAAAATGGGGTGGAGGACATGGAGTTTTCACACATTATCTTTTAGAGGGAATGAAAGGTGCTGCGGATAATAATCCAAAAAACGGTATCGTGACAATTGGAGAGCTATTTGATTACATACAAGAAAAAGTAAAAGAAGCAACAAATAACCAGCAACATCCTTGCATTGGAACTGAAGAAGGATTTGATCGAAATCTACCCATTGCAATTACAGCAGACATCTCTGCCCAAGAACATTATCAAGTTGGATGCGAGCTTTATGAAATAGGAAAAAAACTAAATGATAAGCATTGTTTAGAATCGGCAAGTCGACATCTTCAAGATGCTATAAAATTAGCTAAAAGTGTTAAAAATCCAATTCCAGAGGCTTACTTGAAAAATGGATTGGCATTGATGGCTTTACAAGATTTCCCCAAGGCTATTGATTCATTTGAAAAAGCTCAAGACAATAACGTGGATGATGCTAGTTATTATTTAGGTTTAATTTATCTAAAACAAGAAGAAGATAATAAGGCGAAAGAATTATTTGAAAAGTTCTTATCGAATCAACCAAAAGATGAAAAGATATCATGGGTAAAAAAATTATTGTTATCAATTAAATTCTCTTGTGAGCCTGATCATTATGCAC
>JBCCYD010000323.1:0-7136 GCA_039190385.1 Cyanobacteria bacterium P01_F01_bin.143
AAGGTCTTCTTTGTGACATTACTCTTTTTGGCTCTCATTATTAAGATTTTGTCATCTATGTAGCATCCCACAAAACTGCCAAAATATAGTCATCTCTTAATTCGATATCTTTGCTATTTTATTTAATCCTCATTCCTTAGTAACAATCCATACTGCATTAGCTTCTTTCTTGACTACCCAACCCGCACCAATAGAATTTCCTTCAGCGGAGACTTGGGCAATGATTCGAGCCGTAGAGCGGAGAGCATTAACTAAAGGTTCTTCTGTTAGGCTGGGGAGAAATTGGGTATCGTCAATATCTGGTAATGGTGGATTGAGTTTGATTGCTAATAGTCTTTTTGCTTCTTTAATATTGTTTTGGGCAGTTATGTATTCAGGATTAATATCTAGTGCGCGTTGATATTCCTCAATGGATTCTTCTAATTTGTCTTGTTCTTGGAGCGTAAGACCAAGACCATTGTAAGCTTCTTCATTATTAGGATTGATTAGAATCGCTTTCTGAAAAATTGTGAGAGCTTCACCTAGTTTTCCTTGTTGTCTAAGAGCAACACCCAGAGCCTGATAAGTACTATCTTCATTAGGGTTAATTTCAATGGATTTTTGAAAACTTACAATTGCTTCTTCCAATTTTCCTTGTAAGAAGAATGTGACGCCAAGCATTAGGTGAACATCAGCATCATTAGGATTAATTTCAATGGACTTTTGAAAACTTGTGAGAACTTCATCTAATTTTCCTTGCGTAGCTTCGATTAATTTAACTTTTGTAAGTTCTTCAAGTTCAACTTTGTTTAATTTTCTTTCAAAAGATGGAAATTGCATTTCCATTAGTGTAATTCCCCGCAAGAAATAAGCATTAGAAGCGTTAGGATTGAGTTCAATTGATTTTTCATAATTAGCGATCGCATCATCTAATCTTCCTTGGTCAGCTAGTGCATTTCCCAGATTGTTGTAAGCATTAGCATAATTGGGGTTGAGTTGAATGGCTTTTTGATGATTTGCGATCGCTTCTTCTAATTCTCCTTGTTTTCTTAGCGCAATTCCTAGCTCGTTGTAGGCAGTAGCATCATTAGGATTGATTTCAATAACTTGGCGAAAAATACGTTCTGCTTCTGAATAATCACCTCTATCTTGAGCAGCGTTTCCATGTTGGAATAATTGATTGATGTTTTGAGATAATACAGACGCAGATGTAATGGTCAAGAAACAAGCTATTGCAAAAGCCAGAGTCAGTTTAGTTATTGTCTTTTTTCTTGCTGCCATTGCTCCTCAACCCAAAAATATTGCCCGCCAATTACCTCAGTAAAATTACTGAATCCTATCGATTATTATAGTTGAGAAGATGAAATCAAAGGGTGATAACAAACTGTAATGTAAGGCAGGGAAGACTTTTATGGGCTGCGATCGCTGACAAGCTTTAGTCTTAATATAAGCTAAATTCTGATATCTGAAGACTATCAAGCTTATTATTGCGATCACCGAACGGAATAATTGCTTCCATCTTTTCAGAAGATCAGCTGCTGAAAAGCCTGCCCTGCCTACCTTGTAAATGGGCTGTCACTCCGTGAGGCCACCAATATAGAGAAATTAAAATAAGAATATATGGCGATCGTAAAAGAGAAAATTACACCTTTTGAAGGAGAGTTATACCGTTATCTCAATTTTCATCAAATTGCCAATTTTGAAGATGAAGGTAGAGTTATTCCTTTAGAAGAAATGCCTAAGATTGAAGATATTTTAAGAATGCCTGTTTAACCTCTTCTTCCACAAGATATTGAATGTAGGGGTATTCTGCGGAATGCTGTTACTGTGATTTAAGTATTTTACCTTCTATTTCTTAATACATTAAAAGGGGAATTCCTATTTTCCCAGGTGCAGATATTAATATAAAGTTTAGTTTCAAAAAAATAGACTTCCTCATAACCAATTCTCAAAATAATTTCCAATTTCTCAGCTTTGATATCAGTCGCGTTATTTGTGCCCCATTCTTTTCGTAAACCAATAGATAAAATTTCTACCAAATCATGACCGCAACAAACTTGCCAAGGATCGTGATTAGGACTTTTTTTGCTAATTAATTTCTCATGAATAAGCAAAATTTCGAGTTCAGTATATAGAGATTTATTATTGGCTACTTTAATAAGCTTTAACTCATCGATCTCTAGAGTTTTCTGGTCGATAAACTTTGTAAACTTGATTCCATTAAAAGTTAAATTTAAATTTTCCGATTGTGAAATCCATCTTAGATAGCCAATTGATAATCCTAATTCTAGTAAAACTTCTCGCCTATCTTGATTTAATTGATTGATTTTATCTTCTGAGCCAAACTCCCGAATAACTTTGTCTAAAGCAGGAGATTGTAATAACATTGTTTCTAGATCGTGAGTATCTGTAAGTAATAAATTTGGACTTTGAGGTGAAGATTGTTCAAGATGATCGAAATCAGCATCAACAATTGCTAAAATTCCCTGAAAATTTGATTTATCCAAAATTTCTATAATTTTTATCGCTCGAATTTTACTGGAAGGTTTACCAGAAACAACAACTAATTTGCATTTCTCTTCATCTATAAGATTTTGATATAATTTTTTATCTGAAATACCTTCAACTAGTAAAAAAGTTCCAAAAAAAGAACTACGTTGCAATTTTATAGCATTAGCTTCACGCTCAACAGTGATGAATTTTCTCATTTCTCTGGGGCTTTTAACTCTACTGTCAAATCATCCCAATGCTCTTGAATAATATCTGGGGAATGAGTTGCCATAAGAATATCTATATCTGCAAGTTTTGTTATTGCTTTTAAATCTTCTATAAATTCTGATTGCCATCCTACATGAAGTGATAATTCTGGTTCGTCAATTAATACTAAAGAACCAGGCTCGACTTTAAAAAGCAATTCATAAAGAAGAACTAATTCATGTTGTTCTCCAGAAGATAAATCTTGAGAAGAAAGAGTTTTGGGATATTCATCGGGATAATTAGGGTAAATATTTGTAAAAATAAATCCTTGTTCTTTGCTAAAACTTAATTTCTTAAAAGAGTAAGCAAATTTACGATTAATAATTGTTTTCAATAATTCAATTTTACTTGCTATTTTATCAAAGACACTTAATTTATTTTTTACATCATCTACATAGACAGACAAAATATTTCTTGTACTTTTATCTATATGTTGAAGTTGATTAGGAAAATCTGGATTTTCTTCTTGATCTAGTAATCCTAATTCAATTAAACGCGATCGCATTTGTTCGAGTTTACTAAGTTCTTCTCTAAGTTCTTCATCTGTTAAACCTGTTCCTTTTTGTTGAACTGCTCTTAGAGGAAAGGTACGATCCAAAGATTGAGATATTTTTCCATATTCAGAAAATTTATCTTGCATCAGTTCTGCTATTTCATTTGAATAAGTAGCAACAGTTGGAAAGATTGAAGGAGAATTACTTTCTCTAATATTCAGTAATCTTTGCGATTCAACAAGTCTTATTTTAATGTCATTCTTTAAGTCTCTAAACCAAGACTTCTCTTGAAACGTATTTTTGAATCCTAGCTTTAATTTTTCTCCTATTGGCAAATTAGGTTCTAAAGGAGCTTGCTCAAAAAATACTTCCCAATCTTTAAAGATACTATCATTAAATTGATTATTATTAAAACGTTTTTTTAATTCATCGCTTAAGATATCAATAAATGAAAATTGATATGTTTGATTAGTTTGTTCATTTGTCCACTCTTTTTCATTGATCTTAGTAAGACTTAATATTTTATTATCTTGTTGCTCCATATCCAATCCAGATAATAATAAGAAACGATCATTTTTATTAGAATCTAATGAAATAGAATCTAAATCTTCAGATTCTATCTTAATTAATTTGACTAAAATAACTGTAAATTTGTCTTTGCCAATTAAGATGAGAGACTTCTGTATTTCTAGCTTACTTTTATTGTTAAATTCAATTAAAATTTTTTCAAAAGGAATAGATTTAAAAACTTGATAATTTGAATTAAATATTCCATCAATAAACTTTAGAATATTAGTTTTACCAAAACCATTTAAACCATGAATAATAGTAATTCTTTCTTCTATATTTAAAGGAATTACATGATCCAAGATTCCAAATAACCCATTAACAGAAATTTCCTTGATTCTCATGATTTATGATTTTTACTATTCTTTTGTTCAGTCATAATATTTATCGATAAAATAATTGCTATTGAGAATGAAAATCTAATTTTTCTTGAATTACTGAGATTACTTTTTCTTCCCAAGCTGGATCATCAAATTGAATTACAGTTTTATTAGAACAAGAATGTCTTCTATCAAGATATGCATTAAAAGCTTTTGTCTCTTCTCGATGAGTAAGCATATAACGCTTTAACTCCTGATTGTTCATTGCTACATAATTAACTTGTTTCATGGATTAATACTTCCATCTGGTTGAATTTCAAACTTTATTTCCTTATCATGTCCAGCTAATATCAATAATCTTAAAGAGTGATCAGTAATAATCGTTATTCAGTAGAATATCAAAAAAGATAGCAAACTGATAACTGTTTACTGATCACTGTTAACTGAAATTAACTCTGACGTAATTTATCTAAAACACTCAAATCTTCCATCGTAGAAATATCACCAGCTACTTCTTCACCTGCTGCTAAATTCCTCAAAAAACGACGAATAATCTTACCCGATCGCGTTTTCGGCAAGGCATCAGTAAACCGAATTTCCCCAGGACGCGCGATCGCGCCAATCTCACTCACCACATGCTGTTTCAACTCAGCTTTCAAATCATCACTAGCCGCCTGAGAACCCTCCAAGGTCACAAAAGCATAAACATCTTCTCCCTTCACTTCATGAGGTCGCGATACTACCGCCGCTTCAGCTACCGCAGGATGGGAAACCAAAGCTGATTCTACTTCCATAGTGCCTAAACGATGCCCTGAAATATTCATCACATCATCTACACGTCCCATAACCCAAAAATAGCCATCTTCATCCTTGCGCGCACCATCTCCAGCAAAATAGAGATATTTGCCATCTTTTGGGGGAATATGCTCCCAATAAGTATTACGAAAACGTTCATCATTCTTATAAACCGTTCTCATCATGCTCGGCCAGGGATGCTTAACGACTAAATATCCCCCCTCATTCGCACCAACAGGATTACCCTCTAAATCAACAATATCAGCTAAGATCCCCGGGAACGGAAGTGTCGCTGAACCGGGCTTAGTCGGAGTCGCCCCAGGCAAGGGAGTGAGCATAAATCCGCCTGTTTCCGTTTGCCACCAAGTATCCACAATCGGACATTTTTCATTCCCAATTACCTTGTTATACCAGATCCAAGCTTCGGGATTAATCGGTTCCCCTACCGTGCCCAAAATTCTCAAAGAAGAAAGATCGCGCGCGTTGGGATGCTCATCACCCATTTTGATAAAAGCCCGAATTGCCGTCGGCGCAGTATAAAAAATTGTCACCCCATATTTTTCTACCACATCCCAGAAACAGCCAGGATTAGAAGCTCGCGGCGCACCTTCATACATTAAACTTGTTGCACCATTGGAAAGCGGCCCATAAACAATATAACTATGTCCGGTGATCCAACCCACATCGGCAGTACACCAATAAACATCAGTATCTTTGAGATCAAAAGTCCATTTGCAAGTGACGTGAGTGTAAAGATTGTAACCACCTGTAGTATGAACAACTCCTTTGGGCTTGCCAGTAGTACCACTAGTGTAAAGAATGAATAACATGTCTTCACTATCCATCGGTTCAGCAGGACAATCAGCTGAAGCAGTGGGTTGCAATTCATGCCACCAAACATCGCGATCGCTGACCATCTTGATCTCCTGTTTAGTGCGTTGTACAACTAATACCTTCTTGACACTAGGAACCGCATTATCCTTGAGTGCTTCATCCACTGCTGGCTTAAGCGGCACAATTTTGTCCTTACGAAAACCCCCATCAGCAGTAATCACAACTGTCGCTTCGGCGTCTAATAATCTTGCCTTGAGAGCTTCCGAACTAAAACCGCCAAAAACCACACTATGGGGCGCGCCAATTCGTGCACAAGCTAACATCGCGATCGCGGCTTCGGGAATCATCGGCATATAAATCCCTACGCGATCGCCTTTTGCAACTCCTAACCCCTTAAGTACATTCGCCATCTGGCAAACTTCCCGATGTAATTGGGCATAGGTAAGAGTCCGAGAATCTCCTGGTTCTCCTTCCCAAATCAAAGCCGCCTTATTCTTGCGCCAGGTAGTAAGATGTCTGTCTAAACAATTGTAAGAAATATTGATTTTGCCATTGGTAAACCATTTTGCAAAGGGTGGTTGCCAATCGAGAGCTTGATCCCATTTTTGAAACCAATCTAATTCCTTATCTGCTAATTCTGCCCAAAACGCCGCAGGATCTGCGGCTGCCTTATCATATAGTTGCTTATATTCTTCTAAACTGCCAATAGTTGCCTGTTGAGAAAACTCTGGATCAGGAGCAAATATACGTTTTTCTTGGAGGATTGATTCGATAGTTGGTTGTGACATAGTTATCCCATAATTTCCGCTACTAAAAAACTTAGCCAAAGTTGACTATTCTGTTTATTAAGTTTTTTCGCAGAAAATGAAAAAAGACTTAGAAATTCCAAGTCTTGATCAATAATATTGATTGTATTATTGTTTTTTAGTATTTTTATAAGCAGTGAAATAATGCTGTTTTAAGGCCAATTGGGAAATTTTCCATCTCGTTTAATCATTATCCCAATTCTCACCACCCACAAGATCGGCAACCGAGTCTCTCAGCAAATATTCAGCTCTTTCTAGCTCACATTCAACACCGATCCATTCCCGGGCGGGAATATATTTGCAAAGAGTATAGAGCGGTTGTTGAAGGGTAATGATTCCTTGTTCTATCAATTGACGAACCTCGTCTTTGATATTTTCGATAGAATAACTAATAGAAGGGGTAGGTGCAATAGTTGCAGCGCTCATGTTGTATCACCGTGTTTTTATAAATAAATTTCAACAATTCTGCATCTCTACATTTTTGTCTGTCTTCCTTTCTGTACTTCGAACAGGACTCCAAGATGGGAAACTCATCTAATCCTCTATATTGTTGATATTTTATGGAATCAAGTATTTCATTCACC
>JBCCYD010000324.1:0-7092 GCA_039190385.1 Cyanobacteria bacterium P01_F01_bin.143
ATCAGTTATCAGTTATCAGTGAAATTTATAATTTTTGTACAGACGTTTCGGTGAAACGTCTCTTCTATGGCATCAAATGTTCTTGGACGAAATTGGTATAAACTTCTCCATTGAGGAAAGCAGGGGTTTCGAGGATTTTCTGATGAAAGGCGATCGTGGTGGGAACTCCAGTAATAGCACATTCTCGCAAAGCTCTTTTCATGCGCTTAATTGCTACATCTCGGTTTTCACCCCAAACTATTAATTTTGCAATCAGAGAATCATAATACGGGGGAATTTCATAATCGGTATAAACATGGGAATCCATTCTTACACCTGGGCCTCCTGGGGGTAGATAACCACTGATGCGTCCTGGATGGGGACGGAAATTATGTTCGGGATCTTCGGCGTTAATCCGACATTCGATCGCGTGACCTTTGAGTTCAACTTGTTTCTGATTTAAACCCAATTTTTCTCCTTGGGCTACTCTAATTTGTTCTCGAATTAGATCTAGTCCTGTTACGACCTCAGTTACCGGATGTTCTACCTGAATCCGAGTATTCATTTCCATAAAATAGAAATTACCGTTTTTGTCTAAAAGAAACTCTACGGTTCCTGCTCCCATATAATTTATTGATTTAGCAGCTTTGACGGCTGCCTGTCCCATTTTTGAGCGTAATCTAGGATTTAGTACGGCGCTCGGGGCTTCTTCTAGTAATTTCTGATGACGACGTTGGATCGAACAGTCTCTTTCTCCTAAATGAATAGCGTTGCCGTGACTGTCGGCAATAATTTGAAATTCAATATGACGAGGACATTCAATAAATTTCTCTAAATAGACTCCTGCATTGCCAAAAGCTGCTTCGGCTTCTCCCTGAGCGGCGCGGAAAAGACGAACTAAATCATTTTCGTTATTCACAAACCGCATTCCTCGACCGCCACCACCAGCTGTTGCTTTGATCATGATGGGATAACCGATCGCCCGGGCTGCCGCGATCGCTTCGGTTTCATCTCTTAACAACCCTTTGCTCCCAGGAACAGTAGGGACTCCTGCTTGTTGCATCGTTTTCTTAGCAGTTGCTTTGTCCCCCATTGCCAACATTGCTTCTTTGGTGGGGCCAATAAAGGTTAGCTGGTGATCGGCACAAATCTCGGCAAAACGAGCATTTTCTGCTAAAAATCCATAACCAGGATGAATTGCTGTAGCATTGCGAGTTAAGGCTGCGGCAATAATATTGGGAATATTGAGATAACTTTTGCCCGAATGGGGTGGGCCAATACATACGCTCTCATCTGCTAGCTGGACATGAAGTGCCTGACGATCAATCGTTGAGTGTACCGCAACAGTTGCAATTCCCATTTCCGCGCAGGTACGTATAATCCGTAACGCGATTTCTCCCCGATTAGCAATTAGTATTTTGTCAAACATATAAGATTTAATAAATCTGCGTATATCCTTTAATATCCCAAAGAATAAGTTTACCAGGAATTATGTACTCTCTTGTCGTGAGCGATCGCGCTTCTGGTAGCTCGGAGAATTCTTAAAATAACGGACATAGACAAGAGACTACTGACATCTATGTCCTATTTGTGCGAGCATGAGATTATTACCAGTCAAGGAGTGCTACGTTTGGGCAAAGTTGGAGGTTTTAATTTAGATGGATTAGAAGCATTTTTTCGATCAAGTGATCACCGTCCTCCACATTTTCATATCAAAAAAGCAGGAGAATGGGAGATAAGAGTTTATATAGTAACAACAACGAAAAGCAATTTAGATTATTCTTTTAAATTTCCCAAAAATAATTCAAAAAGTATTAATTCTAAAGAACAGAAAAAAATCATCAATTTTGTGATTAACAACAGGGGAAGTCTTCTGTTAGATTGGGAAACTCAAGTTTGCGTCAAGGAGAAAATGAATAATGAATTTTAATACTAAGCCAAGCAATCTATTTCCTTTCTCTCCAGAAATAAACTTCGGCATTTCAGAAAGTTTGAATCCAAATTGGATAACAACTGAGCGGATAGAGAATAGTAAATCTGAACTAGAAATTATTTATATTGGAGAAAATGTAGTAATTAATTTAAAACAAAATGATAATAGAAAATCTTTCCTTGGCTTTGATATTATAACGGCTAAAAGAATTAAAAGAGCATGGGAATGGGAAGCAGAAGATGAACTAATTGCCTGTGCAACTGCATCATCAGATTCGCTTTTTGTCATGGGATGTGATTTTGAATACTGGAAAATACCTTTTTCTTCTTTACCTTGCTTTGAAAAAATTCCTATCTCAGAAAGAAACAGTTTTAAATTAGATGAAGATGGCAGTTATCTTTATTGGGAATGTGCAGATATTCATCTTGATTTAGAGAATTTTAAAGCTGTTATAGACCCAGAGTTTAGAGCGAAGCTTTTATTGGAAAAACAAAAGTACAATGAATCTTTTGGAAAAGCAATTCAATTACTGAGAAAAGAATATAAGCTCAAGCAAAAAGATATTACAAATATTTCTAATAGACATCTCAGAAGAATTGAAAAAGAAGGTTATCAGCCAACTTTAGATATATTAAAAAAGTTAGCTATAGCCCATCAACTAGATTTAGAAAGTTATATAGAAAAGGTTAGTGAGCAATTGAAAACAATCTGATGTCATGAGCGATCGCGTTAAGAAGTGCGATTATAGTAGCTTTTTCCCATAAGCAGACCCTATTTAAATGTCAGCATCTGCACATTGACGATCTAGGAAAATCAAGATTAGATTAGAGCCTCCATAGATTTAGTTGCTTTTTGCTGATTGTATGTGATCTCTATTTTGTTCATAATCACTAAAAATCAGTCCTTACTACTCATATATAGATAAAAATAGATATTTTTATGGGAGATTCTACATTTATTAGCCTTGTAATAGGTAATTTGACTATTAAAGAAGGCGATAGAATAGTTACTATTCCTCTCATACGAACAGGAGATAGTAATCTTGCTGCATCAGTAGAATATTCAATTAATGATGGTTCAGCGCGTTCTGGGCAAGACTATACTGAAATTTCTGGAACTTTAAACTTCGCACCAGGAGAAACATCCCAAGAAATTACGGTAGATATTATCGATGATAATTTTTTTGAAACGGATGAAACTTTTAACCTACTAATTGGCAACTCGATAGGAGCATCATTAGGCGATATTAGAACAGCGCTTATTACCATTGAAGATGATGATATAGTTTCAGGAAACACTCTTACTTTTAGTCAAGCAGAATATTCGATCTCAGAAGAGGAAAATACAGCCACAATTACAGTAGTTAGAACTGGCAGTAGCAATAAAACTGCTTCAGTAGACTATACAACCAGCAATGATTCAGCAAGAGAAGAAAAAGACTATAGATCAGTTTCAGGAACTCTAACCTTTACCCCTGGTCAAACAACTCAGACATTTAATATTCCATTACTAGATGACAGTTTACCTGAGTTGAATGAAGCTTTGACTGTCGAACTTAGTAATACGGTCGGAATTGATTTAGGTTTACAAAATACTGCCAGACTAATTATTGAAGACGATGATGAACTCCCTTTCACTCTCAGTAGAGAAATAATTGTTTCTGGAGTACGTAATCCAGGATCATTATCCGGTCCGACAGTTTTTGAATGGAGTCGAGATGGTGCGATGTACATTGCCAGGCTCGATGGGGTTGTGCAGATATTTGATGGTGATAATCTTTTAGAAGAGCCATTTGTTGATTTATCAGGCCAGGTTAACACTGGAGGTCAGCGTGGGTTACTAGGATTTGCTCTCCATCCTAATTTTCCCGAAGAACCCGATGCTTATTTTGCTTTTTCTTACGATCCTCCAGATGTTGTTCCAGATCGATCAGATGAACTGCGTGTTACTCGTTTAGTTCGATATACCGCAGATCCTAATACAGACTATAAAACTGTCTTGTCTGATAGTGAAGTTATCTTGCTAGAAACTCCGCCAGTGAGGAATATTCATGCTGCTGGGGCTATCCAATTTGGGCTTAATGGAGAACTTTTTTTCTCCCACGGAGATGCGGTAGGAGTTAGTAGCCTCCCGAGAGAAGAACAAGCAGAAGAGCTTCTCAGCCTTGATAATCCATTTGGGAAGTTATTTCGTATTAACCCCGACACGGGAAATGGCTATGCCGATAATCCTTTTTACAATGGAGATCCCAATAGCACTGAATCAAAAATCTATAGCTATGGTTTTCGCAATCCTTGGCGTTTTACGATTCATCCTGACACTGGGGAACCTTTTGTAGGCGATGTAGGTGCAGCAACTTGGGAAGAAATCAATACTGGGAGAGGAAATAATTTTGGTTGGCCATTGTATGAAGGGGGAAATGGGGTCAGTTTAAGAACTCCCAGAAACGCTAACCAAGAAGAATTTCAGGAGCTTTATGCTACTTACGAATCACTGGTAACGGCACCTATCTTTGCGGTCAATCATAGTGATGGGTTTAGAGCAATTACTGTGGGTGATTTTTATCCAGAGAATAATTATTCCGAAATCTATCAAGGAGCATTATTTTTTAGCGATTTTAGTAATGGTGGAGTCTACGCTTTGACTTTTGATGAGCAAGGTAATGTTGATTCTGCACTTGATTTTGACGATGAGGACAGGATTAGTCAAATTGTCATGGGGCCTGATTCCTATCTTTATTTTGCCGATTTGATTACGGGAGAAATTGGTCGTTGGGTTCCCTTTTCTAATTCTCCGAGCAATGGCAATGATTCTCTTACGGGCACCAATGATCCCGATCTGATTCGTGCCTTAGATGGTGATGACATTTTGATTGGAAGAAATGGTAATGACACTCTTGTTGGAGGAGCTGGAGCCGACCTAAGTACAGGACAAAATAATAATGATATTTTGATTGGAGGAGATGGTAACGATACTCTTGCTGGGGGAATTGGTGCGGATACTCTCAATGGGAATAATGGTGGCGATCGCCTTAATGGTGGCGATGGGAATGATACTCTCAATGGTGGAACTGGTGCGGATCTTCTTAATGGGAACAACGGTGGCGATCGCCTTAATGGTGGCGATTGGAATGATACCCTCAATGGTGGAACTGGTGCAGATATTCTCAATGGGAATAACGGTGGCGATCGCCTCAATGGTGGCGATGGGAACGATACCCTCAATGGTGGAACTGGTGCAGATATTCTTAATGGGAATAGCGGTCGCGATCTCCTTAATGGTGGCGATTGGAATGATACCCTCAATGGTGGGATTGGTCCAGATATTCTTAATGGGAATAGCGGTCGCGATTTCCTTAATGGTGGCGATTGGAATGATACCCTCAATGGTGGCCTAGGTTTGGACAGTTTAAGAGGAGGAAAAGGTAGGGATAGTTTTGTCCTAGTATCTGGGTTGTCTGCTGATAGGGATATAATTCAGGATTATGAAGATGATTTTGACTTGCTTGATCTTAGAGGATTAACTTTCAGCCAGATTTCTATCAATCAAAACGGAGCTAATACTGACATTATTGAAACTGCTACTAATCAAACTTTAGCTACTTTAATCGGAATAGATTCCACGGTTATTGATGATAGTGATTTTGTATAGATTGATTCCGCTGCCTAGTAATACTAAATCCAGTTTACATAATCATCTTTTCCTAGGGCAGAGGGAGCGGAGGAGCAGAGGAGCAGAGGAGAAAGAGAATGAATAACTGTAAAGGGATTTTTAGAATCGGATTTGGTATAACTCTCTTCTGTCACTCTAGGCATAGGAGCAGTAAAACTCATCCCAAAAATAGACTAAATATCTTAAGCAATCAAACCAATTCATTTTAGTAATAAGCTTAGGAAAACCCAATGAAAGTTGAGGAATAGGAAAAACTTTAAGCCATCTTAAAATAAGGTTAAAACTGATAAAAGGTTGTATAATTAGCTGAAGATTATTTAATATATTTTTCCAACCAGTTCCTGAATCCCATAGAGAATGTTGTTGATAGATTTCTGGGACAGAAGTGACAGAAGGATTAAAGGTAACATTATGAAGACAAACCATTAAATAAGCACACATGACTAACTCCCACCATTTTTGAATATCTGGGTATTTCGTTAGTCGAAAATCTGCCCATCCCAACTCGTTTTTACTATTTCTAAATCCCTGTTCTTCATAGGCTCTTACTTTATAAATCTCCCCTACCTCTTTGTATTTTAAGTTGGGAATTTTGGTCATTACGAACCAAGTTGAGTCTTTAGGAACAGTTTCTTTATTAGTTGTTATCTGCCAGTATTGTATCGTTCTTCTTTTTCCATAAATTATCTCTCTAATATACCGAGTTTCTTCTTTTCCATCCCATCTTATATGTTTAAAAGCTCTCCATCTATTAGCTCTTACTTTTTGCCCTTTTGGTAACCATACTCCATGATTGCTGCGGATTCCCACTGCGTATTCTATTCCTAACTTTCCGACTATGCTGACAAAATTACTGTCACTTTCTCCATAAAGACTATCCGCTAACACTCTTTTTATATTAAACCCCATTTCTTTGAGTTCTTTGACTAATTCTGCTCCCAATTCTGGCTTGGTTTTATATTTATCTTCTTCTTTTAATCTTTCTTTTGGCTTGAATATTTTAAACTTTAAAGGAAAAGTCATTCCTTCACAATATCCATAAGCATTTACCGATACTATTCCATTTTCGATTTTTCCTAAATTTCCTATATATTGTCTCTTGACATAATCGGTCTTTTTCCCTTTTTTCTTATCCCCTGTTTCATCTATCATTACTATAATTTCTCTCCCTTCTAAGATGTTTAAGATAATTTTTAATCTTCTGCTTTCTAACTCTTCTGCCTGCCACGGAGATTGACTTATAAAATGATGTAACCCTTGCGCATTTTCTAATCCTGCTACTTTAGCGATCGCTGGCAAACTTTTCCTTTTAAGGTCACTTATTAATCCTAACTGAAGATACTTAAAAGATTCATAGGCTCTCACTTCTATGAATAAATCTCTATACAATTCACAGTACGTATCTACACATTGAATTGTTGGTCGGGAAGGACGAGGCTTAACCATACTCTCTGTCTGGATTTCAAGCTTTTTTTTTATTTTACCTTACCTACTTTGACAGAAGAGAG